>DMDX01000120.1:1343-4030 GCA_003451355.1 Cryomorphaceae bacterium | reverse complement strand
CCGCGCAAACCGCCGCGCAAACCGCCGCGCAAAGCACCGCGCAGCCCGCAGCACAACCCGCCGCAGCACCCTACTGGCAGCAGTCCGTCCGCTATAAAATCGACGTCGACCTCGACCACAACCAGCACCGTCTCGAGGGCAAAATGCGCCTGGAATACACCAACCACAGCCCCGACGCCCTCGACGAAATCTTCATGCACCTCTACTGGAACGCCTTTCAGCCCGGAAGCATGATGAGCAACATGGCGAATATTCCGACCCAGTTCAAGGACAAGGCCATCGGAACCAAAATCCAGAACCTCAAACCCCACGAAGAGGGCGAGCAAATCGTGCGTCGCATCACCCACAACGGGCGCGACCTGGCCTTTGATGTCAACCAAACCATCCTGCACGCCCGCCTCGACCAGCCCATCGCCCCCGGAGCCACCCACGTGTTCGAGCTGGAGTACACCACCCGTATTCCCATCGTCATCGAGCGCGCCGGCCGAAGCAATAAAGAGGGAATCGACTACAGCTTCACGCAGTGGTACCCCAAAATGTGCGTCTACGACCGCGACGGCTGGCACCCCGACCTCTACGTGGCCCGCGAATTCTATGGGGACTTTGGCCGCTTCGAGGTCAACGTGACCGCCGACGCCGGCTTCGTGCTGGGCGGAACCGGCGTCCTTCAAAACCCCGCCGAAATCGGCCACGGATACTCCGACACGCCGGTCAAGCACAAGAAAAAATCGCGCATCACCTGGCGCTTTGTGGCCGACAACGTCCACGACTTCGCCTGGACCGCCGACCGCGACTACCGCCACCAGCGCTTCACGCTGCCCACCGGAACCGAAATCCACTACTTCTACCAGCCCGACGAAAAGTCGCGCATGATGTACGAGAACGACCGCTTCCGCGCCGACATCGCCACCTACTTCGCCTTCATGAACGAGCACTTCGGACCCTACCGCTGGCCCCAGTTCAGCGTCATTCAGGGCGGAGAGGGCGCCATGGAGTACCCCATGTGCACGCTGATGGAGTCCCACGGCGACGACTACCTCGGAACCTTCAGCGTCGTAGCCCACGAGGGCTCCCACATGTGGTTCTACGGGCAGCTCGCCACCGACGAGCAGCGCTACCACTGGATGGACGAGGGCTTCACCAGCTTCGCCGAAGACGAGGTCATGAACGTCATCTCGGGCGCCAACAAGCCGAATCCGCACGAGAGCTACCTCAGCACCTTTGCCAAGCGCGCCGCCAAAGCCGCCTGGCGCGAGCCCGCCAGCACCCCGGCCAACTACTTTGACGGCAAGTTTCCGTACCAAATGGCGGCCTACATGATGGGCTCGCTCTACCTCGTTCAGTTGCGCGGAATCGTCGGCGACGACGCCTTCTGGCGCACGATGCGCCGCTACTTCGACGAGTGGAGCTTTAAGCATCCGCGCCCCGAAGACTTCGTGCGCATCGCCGAGCGCGAATCCGGCCTCGTCCTCGACTGGTACCACGACCAGTGGATCAACACCACCAAGTATCCTGACGTCGGAATCGACAGCGTCTGGTCCGACAACCGCGCCCTGACCACCGTGCGCCTCGAGCGCCGCGGTTCCATGGCCATGCCCGTCGACGTCAAAGTCACCTTTGAGAGCGGAGCCTCTCTGACCTACACCGTTCCGCTCGCCGCCATGCACGGCCACAAGCGCGACCCCCAGCTCGTCCTCGCCGGCCCCTGGAACTACACCCAAAAGACCTTCGACCTCGTCATCGAAGCCCCCCTCAAAGGCGTGCGCTCCATCGAAGTCGACCCCGGCCACTGGACCGCGGACGTCAACCGGGACGACAACGTGTGGCCGCAGGCAGCTAGTAACTAGCTGCTGGCTGCTGGCTGAGATTGGCTCGTTAGCTTGCCCCGCAGGGGCCCTAGCTGCGAAGCAGCCCTAGCGCGAAGCGCCTTTGCCTGAGCGCCGCAGGCGCGAAGCAGCACATTCCGTTCGGTTATAACCGGATTTTACTTTTTTTCATTCATTGTAAAATGGACAACATCCATAATGCCAATGACTTAGGTTTTTCGCATCATGCGAAACCAGAAACAGCACTTCGCGCCTTCGGGCGCGAGGCCCCCCCTAAAAGACCAGCTTCAACCCCAGCATCAGCTGGGTTCCGGCCATCGGGTACACAAAGTTTTCGTCGGTCCGAACTCCGTCGTAGAGGTAGCCCCACGTGTAGCCGTTGGGCGCGTACGGACGGCCCAAGAGGTTGATCGCATCGAGTCGCCACTCCACAGGTCCGCGGTTCCAGCGAAGGGTCGCGTCCACGGTGCGGTAGGGGTCAAGCGAGCGCTCCAGCGCCCCGGTGTTATCCAAGTACTGGCGGCCCACACTGTGCAGTGTGGCGCGGGCTGACAGCCCTTTGTGCTGCCACTCAGCCCAGGCATTCCCCATGGCTTCAGGCGAAAGGGCGATGGGCGTATTGGTGTAGACCGTGCGCACTTCAACCTCGTCGAGGTAGTCAAACAAAACCTCTTCGAACGAAGCAATGCGGTTGCTGCTCAAGGTGGCGTTGCCGCCGAGCCTCCACGCGTCTGACGGAGACCAAACAGCCGCCAACTCGAGACCACGGCGGTGGCTCTGCGCCACATTCGTGCGAATCAGGGCCCCGACGTCGTTGAGGGCGCCGGTAGGCACCAACTGGTCTTGGTACTCCATCAGGTA
>DMDX01000120.1:0-1123 GCA_003451355.1 Cryomorphaceae bacterium | reverse complement strand
TCGCGGTTGGCCACAGCGACCGAGGCACGGCCGGTCCAGCCCTCAGGGCCGCAGTAGGCGACGCCAGCCTTTGGGTTGAAAAACACGTAGTTCGTGTCGAAATTATAGAACTTTTGGTCGACGTCGGTTCCGGAACCCATGTACGAAATCCTACGCAGCTGCAGGTCGGCCATGAGGTCCAAACGACCTAGCGTGTACTCGGCACGCCCGAAACTCGAAAACTCGTTTTTCAAGCTGCTTCCGTGGTAGAACTGGTGGTCGCTGGCCGAATTCGTGGCCTGCGGGCCATCCCAAGTCGGTACGCTGCCGTCGAGCCCGCCCAACGGATTGAAGCGCAGCCAGGGAAGGGTTCCGAAGTGGTCGCCCGAATAGACGAGCTGGGTTCCGCCCAAACTGACATTGAGGGCATCACCTCGGTAGCGCAAAAGGGTCGCGTGGCCAAACCCAAAGTTGTCCAGCCAACGTCGGCGAACGCCTTCAGAACCGTAAATCTGCACATCCTCGACGATAATGTTGGGCAGCGCGAGCGAGGCAAAGGTCATGTAGTCCTTGTACTGCTCAAAGTATCCGCGGCCGGTAACCGCATAGACGGTCTGCGTCAAAAACCAGCGCTTGCTCAGCATTGCCGTGAGCATGCTTTGGTAGTGGCGCTGCGTGTACTGGTCGATTTCGTTCGCGTAGCGGTAGTAGTTGTAGGTGGCGTTGCCGCTCTGCAAAAGGTTGAGCGAGTCTGCGCCCGCTACGCCGTTGCGCACGATGTAGTCGGCTACGCCGGTGGCATCTCCGCGGAACCTCGATTCCGGAATGCCCCACCAGGCCTGCTGGGTGCGCTCGCTGCCCGAGAAGGTCAGCAGGCGCCAGGTTACATTGTCGTGGCGGTACTGAGCCCCAAACAAGTAGCTCTGAAGGGCGCTGCCCGAGCGGTCCACGAACCCATCACTGCGCATGGCGGTGAGGCGGCCGGTGGTGGACCAACGTTTTTTGGCGCCCACGAGTCCGCTGTGAAACCCATAGCTAATACGCGCCGAATTGAACGACCCGAAGTTGGCCGTGACCTGGTGGCTTGCGGTGTCGTCGGGGACGCCCACCTCAAACGACAAGGACGCGCCAAAGGCTCCGCTGC
>DMDX01000119.1:10827-11680 GCA_003451355.1 Cryomorphaceae bacterium | reverse complement strand
TCGGCAAAGATTGCGGCAGACCTGGGGTAGCAGTTTTTGCTTCGGTCGAGGATTCGCGCGGCAGTTTGTGCGGCGACGGCGTCAAGAAATCGAAGTATCTTTCTGAGCATCAATACCTATCCTGTGCTCGGAAACCTTTTATTTAAGCTTGTGCGCTCGTCAGACGGGCTCCGTGAGCGCCTCTGGAAGCTTGCGTACGAAACCTTTCCCAAGGTGCTCCCAGACACCGACTGGTGGTTTATGAACTATGGTTATGAGCCCACAGATGCCGAGCGCTACGAATTGGGAACCCTTGACGAGCAGCAGTTTCAATGGCGATCTCGGGCCATGTACCACTACCTCGCAGCTCGAGCAAAGGTTGCGGGCAAAGATGTACTCGAGGTAGGTTCGGGCCGAGGTGGCGGCTTGCGGCACGTGGCCGAAACCATGCAGCCGGCTTCGGCGACCGGATTGGATTTTGCCGCCTCGGCGATCGCGTTTTGCCATAAAAACCATGCGGGAACCCCTGCTCGCTACCTCGAAGGCAACAGCATGGACATGCCCTTTGGGCCGGACTCATTCGACGTGGTGCTCAATGTGGAATCCTGCCATGCGTACCGGGATCAAGCCCAGTTCGTGCGAGAGGTGGTTAGGGTACTGCGCCCGGGTGGCAAGCTGTACCTTGTCGATGTGCGAGCGCCATGGAATTGGGACCTGCTGTACCAATGGCTCACCGAGGCGGGCTTGGAACTTATCGAAGACGTGGACATATCCTCGAATGTGGTCACGGCCATAGAGCGCGACGAACCGACCAAAAAAGCGCTAATCAAAAAACGGGTTCCGTTTTGGCTACGCGGAATGTTTACCGAGTTTG
>DMDX01000119.1:5469-10609 GCA_003451355.1 Cryomorphaceae bacterium | reverse complement strand
GCGAAATTCAGTACCGCCGAATCGTGGCCCAGCGCCCGGCTTAACCCCAGAGGTGGTCCTCGCGCAGCGCGATGGCTTCGCCAAAGAACTGCTGGGCTATGGCCTCAAAGGCTGGAGTGTAGTCACTCACCATGAACTGGTGCGAATCCACCGGACCCGCCGCAACACGCAGTAAGCCTTGGGCTTCAAGGGCCAACGCCACGTGCTCTGCCACGATTTGGGGCGTTGAAAGTAACGCAACGTCGCGGCCCATGCGTTGGCCGATTTGCGCGGCCACAATTGGGTAGTGGGTGCAGGCGAGTACGAGGGCGTCCACGTCTTCTGCCTCCGTAGGGCGCGCGTATCCGTCAATCACGGCGTCGAGGATGGGGCCCTGTAAAATGTTTTCTTCAATCACCGGAACCAGCAGCGGAGTCGCCCATGCGCGCACGGCGGCGTCGGGCGCTTGCGCCGCGAGTTTGGCCGGAAACACGCCCGACTTGATGGTGGCTTTGGTGCCCCAGATTCCGACCCGTTGCACGCCCAGGCGCGCCACCTCGGCAACCACGGGATCAATCACATTGAACACGGGCACGCTCAAGGCATTGACCAAGGCGTCGTAGGCCACTGAAGACGCGGAATTGCAGGCGACCACGATGGCTTTGGCTCCAAGGTCTACCAAATGCTGCGCAATGGCCAAGCTGTAGCCACGAATGGCCTCGGGCGACTTGTCTCCGTACGGAAGGTGGGCGGTGTCCCCAAAATAAAGAAGCCGCTCACCCGGAAGGCGATCGGCTAGTGCACGGGCAACGGTTAAACCGCCAACACCCGAATCAAAGAGCCCAATGGGCCCGTCCACCGTGGCGGACATTACTTGGCCAGGTAGGCGCGAACTTCAGGGCCGAGGTTCATTCCGCCTTTCGCAAAAATCACTTGTCCCTTGCTTTGCGACGCATCGAGCACGTACGACACCTTTTTGGTCTCGGCTACGGCGTTGATAGCGTTCTGAAGCTTCTCGAGCACCGGGGTGATGAGCTCGATCTCTTTCTGCTGAAGCTGGCCCTGGGCGCCCTGCATGTACTCTTGGATGTTGTTGTACATCTCCTGAAGGCGGGTCTGCTCTTGGCGCTGGCGGAGCTCAGTCCACGTCGCAGCATTGGCCTGAAGGGCCTGGGCGCCTTTCTCAAGTTCAGCATTCATTTCTTTAGCCTCAGACTCAAATTTGGCTTGCTCGGCCTGAAGGGCCTCTTGGGCTTGCTTGTACTCGGGCATTTGTACCAAAAGGCTGTCGACGTTCACGTGGGCGACAATAGACTGGGCGGAAGCTGCGCTGGCGAGCACAAGGGCGGCAATGAGAGCGATCTTTTTCATAGTGGCAAAGGTAGGGAGTTAAAAGCCAAGCTGCTGCAGGACTTCGTTGGTGATGTCAAGTGATTCGTTGGCGTAGACCACCGCGAGGTTGCTGCCTTTGTCAAAGACAAAATCCAACTTCTTGCGGCGGGCTACTTCGCGGATGGCTCCGGCGATTTGGGATTGAATGGGCGCAACCAACTCTTCTCGTTTGGCAAAGAGCGTGCCCTCGGGGGCGAAGTAGCGCATCTGGCGCGCTTTGGCGCTGTCAAGGGTGTTGCTGATGAGCTTTTCGCGCTCGGCGATCATTCCGGTTGTCAAGAGCACGCGCTCGGCCTCGAGTTGGCCGCGCAGGGCATCTGCGTCGTCAAACAGGGACTGGACCTCGCCGTGGTACTGGTTGTTCAGGCGCTCGACTTCGGCCTGAGCTTGGACGTACATCGGGTGGCGCTTGAGCAAGGCCTGGGTATCTACGTAGCCCATTCGCTGGGCCGAAGCGGCCAGTGAGGCAAAGATTCCGAGGGCAAAGAGAAGGGGGCGCATCATGACTTAGAACTGCTGGCCAAGAACGAAGTGGGTCTGCCAGCCCGACGGGGTAATTTGCCCGGGCATGGGGTCAAATCCGTGGCCGAGGTCTACGCCCAGCAGTCCAAACATCGGCATGAAGATGCGCAGGCCGACTCCGGCAGAGCGCTTCAGTTCGAACGGCTGGTAGTCCTCGAAATTCAGGTAGTTGTTGCCGGCCTCAACGAATCCGAGCACAAAAATTTGGGCCGACGGGTTGGGTGAAATCAGGTAGCGGAGCTCTGAGGTGAACTTGTTGTACAAGGCTCCGCCGCCATTGGGCGTCAGGCTGAAGTTGGTGTAGCCGCGCAGGCCGATGATTTCGCGGCCGTCGAGCACGAAGTTCTGAAGTCCATCACCACCCATGTAGAAGCGCTCAAACGGGGGCAGTCCGTAGTCGTTGTTGTAGGATCCGAGGAAGCCAAATTCACCGTAGCTGCGCACCACCAAATTTTTGGCGAGCTGCACGTAGTAGTCGCCTGAGAACTTGAACTTGTAGTACTCGATAAACTTGTACTTCTCGTTGGCGGTAAGCTTGCTGTAGTCGCGTCCGTCCAGCAACGAAATAGGCGGCGTCGCCTCGACGTTGAACGAAAGGCTGGATCCGCGCGTCGGGAAGATCGGAAGGTCGCGGTTGTCACGGCGCAGCGTAAAGTTGTAGGCAATCGAGTTGGCGATGCCCGAGGTGAACATGCCTGTCCCGAAGGGGTAGTTGTTGATGTCAAATCGGCGGTAGTCAATCGCGTGGTAGAGCGTGAAGTAGTCGTCGGGCCACTTCAGGCGCAGACCTTGGCCAAGGGTCACCCCGGTAATGTTGATGCGCTGGGCGGTGCTGTCGGTGCGCCCCGACATGTTCATACGGTTGTGGTAGGCCGTGAAGGTGACCGAATTGGGTTTCTTGCCACCCAGCCAGGGCTCGGTAAAGCTGAAGTTGTAGGACGAGAAAAAGGTTCCGTTGCTCTGCGCCCGAATGTTGATGGTCTGGCCGTCGCCCGACGGAAGCGGACGCCATGCCTTCTTGTTGAAGAGGTTTCGCGCGCTGAAGTTGTTGAAGTTGAGGCCGGCGGTTCCGATGACCATGTTGGCGCCCCAGCCGCCCTGCAGTTCAAGCTGGCTGGTGGACTGCTCAGAGACGGTGTATTCCAAGTCAACCGAACCGGTCATGGGGTCGGGGTTGGGCGTAATGTTGATTGAGCGAGGATCAAAGTATCCGAGCTGGCCCAGTTCGCGAATGGTACGCTGAATGTCGGCTTTTGAGAACAAATCTCCGGGACGCGTGCGGATTTCGCGGTAAATCACGTGGTCGTTGGTGCGGTCGTTTCCGATCACCGTCACCTTGCGCACCGTGGCGGGGCGGCCTTCGCGAATGCGGATTTCGAGGTCGATCGAGTCATTCTCTACGCGCGCTTCCACCGGAATCACGTTGCTAAACAAGTAGCCGTTGTTGAGGTAGAGCGACGAAATGTCGTTGCCGTTCGGATCGCCGTTGACGCGTGTGGCCAGTAGCTTGGAATCGTAGCGATCGCCTGACTCAATCTTGAGGATGCTCTGAAGGGTAGCGTTGTCGTACTTGGAATTGCCCAAAAAGCGCACGCTGCGGTAGTAGTAGGGGCGTCCCTCTTCGATCGCGAATTCGATGCGGATCCGAGGTTTGTCCTTGACGTCGATGCGGTACACGGTGTCGCGCACGATTCGGGCGTCGCGGTAGCCGGCGTGGTTATATGCTTCTACTATGAGGGCGCGCTCGCCTTCAAGCTTGTCTTCGAGGTACTTGGCGGATTGAAAAATGTTCCACCAGCGCAGGCGGTGCAGCTCGTCCATGGCGCGGCGCAGCTTACCGCTTTTGAGGGCGGAATTTCCGGTAAACACGATGTCGTCAATGCGCAGGCGGGGCCCGGGCTGAACCTCAACTTTTACGACGACTGCTTGTACGAATTCGGTGTCTTGGAGGGCCGTGAGCTTGGCTTTCGCGTCGGGGAATCCCTTTTCCACAAAGTGCTTGCGTATCGTGGCTTCGGCGGTGCGCAGGAGGTTGGGCGAAACAATGGTTCCGCGGCTCAAACCCAATTTTTCGCGCAGGGCGTCCTGGCGCGATTTGCTGATGCCTTCGAAGTAGTACTTGCTGAGCTTCGGAAGCGTTTTAAGGCGGAATTCAAGGTAGACCACCCCACCGTTGCGTGCAGTGATGAAGAGTTGAACGTCTTCAAAAAGTTCCTGCTTCCAAAGGTTGCGGATGGCGCTCGACACCTTTTCGGACGGAAACTGTACTTGGTCGCCCACGCGGAGTCCGCTCAAAAGGGTAACCATCGAGGGGTCGAGTTCGTCGGCACCGGTGACGAGAATTCCGCCGACTTCGTAGTCGATTCCGGCGGTGATTTCGACGGTCGGAGCCGCGGGCATCTGCGCCCACAACGGGCTGGCGAGGACCACGAGGGCGGCCAGGACGAGGGATTTGATGCGCATCATGCGGTGAGTTGTTCGCTGGTTTTTCCGAGGCGTCGTTCGCGTCCAGCGTACTGCTCGAGCGCTTCGACGAGGTCTTCCTTCGAAAAATCAGGCCAAAGTACGGGCAAGAACACGAATTCTGCGTAGGAAATCTGCCAAAGTAAGAAGTTCGAGATGCGCTGTTCGCCGCTCGTTCGGATTACCAATTCGGGGTCCGGAAGGTCGTGGGTCCACAGCGCTTGGGCGATGTCGGCCTCGGTAAGGGCTTCAGGCTGAAGTTCTCCGTTGGCCGCTTGTCGCGCAATCTGCTGTACGGCCCCAAGGATTTCTTGGCGGCTACCGTAGCTGAGGGCTAGCGTCAGTACCATTCGCTCGTTGCCGGCAGTGGCTTTGCGGGTCGCGTCGAGTTGGCGTCGGGCCTTGCTGGGCAGGGCATCAAGGTTGCCGATGGCGTGCAGGCGAATTCCGTTTTCTTGCAGCACGGGCAGCTCTTTGCTCAAGCTGGTCATGAGAATGTTCATCAGCGCGTCCACTTCGGCCTTGGGGCGCTGCCAGTTCTCTTCAGAAAAGGCGTAGACGGTGAGGTAGCGGATTCCGAGTTCCGCTGCGCCCGTTGCAGCGCGACGCAGAGCCTCCACGCCGATCTCGTGGCCGCGCACGCGGGTTGCAAAGCCCTGCTTTTTGGCCCAACGGCCGTTGCCGTCCATTATGATCGCGACGTGCTGCGGAATCTGTTTCATCAGTTAAGGAATGCGGCGCAAGTTTCCCAAAATTTTTCTAAATGCAAACCTAACCCGATGTT
>DMDX01000119.1:4345-5258 GCA_003451355.1 Cryomorphaceae bacterium | reverse complement strand
TTCGGTGTCTGCATAGTTGCCCGAAACGTCGTCGAGGTAGTCGCTGCTCACCCAGGTCCACTGAACTTCAGCCTGGGCCATGAGCCATGGCCCTAGGTGGGCGCGCCATCCAAGGCCTAAGGGTACGCTGAGGGCGCGGGATCCGTAGACGGTGGTTCCGCTGCCCGAGAGGCCTTGCCCCTCGGTCGCCAGCGGGCGAAGGTCCATCCATACTTCTTGGTACTGGCCTTGGGGGTTGTAGGCGGTCATACCGAGTCCGCTAAACAGGTAGGGAGTGTGCTGAAACCGAAACGAGGGAATCCGCACCGGCAAAAAGGTGACTTCGCCGAGGACCCAGGCGCTTTGGGTTTGGGTGCGCACGGTGATTCCGCGGGCTTCGCGGTCGTTGCGTCCGCTGTTGATGTCTGAGGCCGTGAATTCGCCTTGTTCGGCGACAATGCGCAGTGCGTAGTGCGGGTGGCCCTGGTAGCGGTACCCCAGCGTCAAGGCGCTACCTTGGGTGGGAAGGGTCCAGGTGGGTCCGACGTCGCCGCGAAACCCGATTCCGCCCCACGAAATACTGAGGTCTTGGCTGTGCTGTGCACCCGCCCCGAGGGACGTCAATAGGGTGCAAATCAAGAGGGCGCGGCGCATAAGCCCGCAAAGATACGGCCTTTGAAGAGGGCTAGTTGCGGCGGTCGAGGCCCCAGAGCAGCTTGTTGCGCAGGGTAGTGGGGAAGTCCTGAATCTCAGTCTGAACCAGTCGGAACTTGAAGTCGGCTTGCTGGATGCGCAAGGTGGTTCCGACGTCCAGCGTAAAGACGCGGGAGTCCATCGAGCAAAGGTAGTTGCCTTCGCGGGCTTCAATTCGAAGTTCGAGTACGCCATTGTTGGGAATAACGAGCGGACGCACCGTTAAATTGTGCGGCGCGAT
>DMDX01000119.1:0-4093 GCA_003451355.1 Cryomorphaceae bacterium | reverse complement strand
CCAGTCGAGCCGGTGGGCGTACTAATAAGAAGTCCGTCGGCCCAGTACGTATTGAGGAATTGCCCGTCGAGGTGTACGTGCACCGAAATCATACTTGTGGTTCCCTTGCGGCTCACCGCGATTTCGTTGAGCGCGAAGTTGGGGTCGAGCAACTCGGGTCCGTCGGTCGAAGCCTGCAGTGTGTAGCGTTCCTCAATACGGTAGGCACCTTGAAGGATGTGTTTAAGGGCTGCAGGTGCCTCGTCGCGGGTGATGTTGGCTAAAAACCCAAGGCGGCCGGTGTTGAGTCCGATGAGCGGAATCCCGCTTCGCCCCACTTGCGAGGTGGCGTCGAGCAAGGTTCCGTCGCCGCCAATCACGAGTAGGAAGTCCGGGTTAAGCGCTTGAAGTGCTTCTGACGAAGTGTATTCGGGCAGGTCCAGTCCGAGATTCCAACTCTCGTTGAGGCGATTTTGAAAGCCACGGTACATAATCACCTCACAGCCTTCTTCGCGGAGCGAAGCCAGGGTTCGCTCGACAAAGGGCTGGGCTTCGTCGGGCACGCGTTTTCCGTAAATAGCAATGCGGGCCATGGCTTAGAGGTTGAGGTAGTGAATGAGGTGGTCCAAGTTGTCTTGGGCGTCGTCGTGGCGGCGGCCGGGAGGGTAGGCTCCGAGGACCGTGGCGCCAAGGCGTTCGAGGGTTTCAACGGCTGCCGTGGGGTCGGGCTGGTCGAGGCGGATCCAGGTTCCGAACTGGGCCGCGGTCGCGTCGTAGTCGGTGGCAAGGGCTACCACGCGGTAGCCTTCTTCTTCGAGGGCTTGGATCCAGGTTCCGCTAACCGTTTGTGGTCCACGCAGCCACACGCTGCTGCCCGGGAGTTCAAAGCACCACTGCGCGCCCATCCATTCAGTTAGGCGGGCCGCGCTTAGGCCTCCGAGCAGTTGCATGTCTTGGTCGACTACCGCGAGTGAGTCGGTGTGGAGCTCCGCCATCAAGTTGAGCGCGTCCAGGGGGTGCTGACCCGAGTAGAACGGACGAAGTTCTGTGACGCTTCCGTCGGTCGCCGCCATGCCGGTGTAGCGGCCGGTTGCGTCGGCGACGGGCCAAAGGCTGTGGCCCTCTAGGCGTTCAGTGGTTAAAAGGTCGTCCCAAAACATAGGTCAAACGTAAGTACGAATTTCTAAACGGCTGCGCGACCTTTGGCAAACGGTTTAAAACTTTGGAGTATGGCAATTCTTCGCCCCGCCCGCTTGTCGGTCAATATTAACAAAATCGCGACGCTGCGCAACAGCCGCGGGGGCCAGATTCCTGACGTGCTCTTGGCCGCCCGTCGCGCTCAAGAGTTTGGTGCCGAGGGGATTACTGTTCACCCGCGCCCCGACGAACGCCACATTCGCTACGCCGATGCGCGCGCACTTCGCAGCGTGGTGCACATTGAATACAATATTGAGGGCTACCCAAGCCGTGATTTTATTGATTTAGTGCTCGACTGCGCGCCCGAACAGGTGACACTCGTGCCAGATGGCCCGGATGTGCTGACGTCCAACGCAGGTTGGGACACGCTCGCACATGCCGGAATGCTTCGTGAGGTGGTTGCCGAGTTTCGCGCGGCCGGAATCCGCACGTCCCTTTTTATCGAGTGCGACGCCACTTTAATTGAGGGTGCGCGCGCCGTGGGAGCTGACCGAATCGAGCTCTACACCGAGGCCTATGCCAAGGGCTACGATGCGGCCCTGGCGCTGCGCGCCGAGGGCGATTCCGCCGGTTTTGAGCGGCTTCGCGCGGCTGTGGTGGCTCCGTACGCGGAATCTGCAGCATTTGCCGCGTCGCTCGGCTTGGGTGTCAACGCGGGCCACGACCTCAGTGCTGAGAACCTCGCTTTTTTTGCCGCATCACTGCCCCAGCTCGACGAGGTGTCGATTGGTCACGCCTTGATCGCCGACGCGCTCTATCTTGGGCTTGAAAACGCCATCCAACGCTACCGCTACCAGCTCGAGTTGGGTGCGCAGGGCAAGGAATTTTAAACGATTAAAGCAGTTATGTCGGTAGTCCTCGAACGCAAAATTGTCGGAACCGGCCGTCCGCTTGTCGTTCTGCACGGATTTCTCGGTATGGGCGACAATTGGGCCACGCACGCACGTATCTGGGCGGAACTCGGGTTCGAGGTGCACCTCGTCGACCAGCGAAACCACGGTCGTTCACCCCACACCGCCAGCCACAGCTACGCTGAAATGGTCGAAGACGCGGTTGCCTACGCCGAGGCCCACTTTGGTCACGGCCCCGTAGCCTGGCTCGGCCATTCAATGGGCGGAAAAGTGGCCATGGAGCTCGCCGCCCGCTACCCCAGCTGGGTCGAGCGCATGGTAGTGGTAGACATCGCGCCCCGCGCCTACCCCCCGCACCACCAGTTCATTCTCGATGCGATGCGCCGCCTCAATTTGGCGGAACTTGGTTCGCGCACCGAGGCCGACCGCGCCCTTGAAGCGGACCTTCCCGATTGGGGAATCCGTCAGTTCCTCCTCAAAAACCTCGAGTGGAACGACGATAAGCAGCTCGCCTGGAAGTGCAACCTGCCCGTGCTCGAAGCCAGCATGGACCGCATCGGAAAACCCCTCGGCCCGCTCGATCAGTTTGTCGGCGCTGTCCTTTTTGTGCGCGGACTTGCCAGCAACTACATCCGCGACGAAGACTGGGAGGGCATCCTACAGCACTTCCCTTCAGCCCAGCTCGAAAGCATCGCCGGCGCCGGCCACTGGGTCCACGCTGAACAGCCCAAGGCGTTTCAGGAGGCGGTGAATTCTTTTTTGGTCGGCTAGCTCGTTAGCAAGGTTGGCTCGTTGGCAAGGTTGGCTGAGATTGGCTCGTTGGCTCGCCAGTAACTGGTAACTAGTTACTTGTTGCGGCAACGCCGCAAAGTGCCGCAGAGCGTTCGGTTATAACCGGATTTTACTTTTTCTCTCAATGCGCGAAATGGATATGTATCAGTAGTTCAGTTCATTGACGAAAATATCCGTTTAGAGAATTTAGCTGCGTAGCAGCCCTAGCCGGGCAGCGGCCCTAGCGCGAAGCGCAAAAAACCAACGAGCCAATCTCGGCAAACCTTGCTAACTGTGCTAAAACGCGGGCTTCAGCTCCAGCCTTTGCAGGGCCCCCGGGTGAGCGAAGCGCTGGGCGCTGAGGTCGGGTTCGCTGAAGCGGTTCCGGGCGTTGTTGCTGAAGGCGTAGGGCTCGGTGGGGTTGGTGAAGACGCCGCGGTCGAGCTTGCGGTTGCCGTTGGTGTCGAAGTAGGCGGCGACGATGTAGGTTCCGGCGGGGCGGTCGCCAAGCTTGAGGACTTGGGGGTTGCTGGTGGCGGCGATGACGAGCTCTTCGATGGGGGTTCCGTTTGCGCGGCGCAGCGAAATGAGCCAGGCGGAATTTTTAGCGCGCTTGGACCACTCTGAGGCTTCGACGCGGCACTCAATCGATAGGGGGGTGGGCACGCGAAGTTCCGCGGGCGAAAAGCTCCAAAAAAACGTGATGAGAATTAGGCTGAACAGCCTGACCGCCATAGAATTAGCGGATGAGGACCACCGAACCTTGCTCAGAAAGGCGAACTTGGTTGGTACCGTCGGGATCGATGTAGGTGGCGTTCAGCTGCCAGAGGTAGGTACCCTCTTTCATGGCACGGCCGTTGTAGTTGCCGTCCCAGCGGTCGCGTGGGTCAGTGCACTCGTACACGAGGCGGCCGTAGCGGTCGAACACTCGAAGGCCGTAGGTTACCATTTCGCAGGCCTCTGAAACTACCACGCCAAAGAAGTCGTTGGTATTGTCGCGGTTGGGCGTGAAGGCATTGGGAGCAAAAACTCCGCACACCTCAGACGGCGTAGGAAGCGTTTGGCCCATGACAGGAGCGGCAAGAGCGATGAGGAGGGCAACGAGGATTCGGCGCATAATTAAAAGCAAATATAGACGGAATTTTTACCCGCCACCGCCCCGGCGGCGAAGTCGGGGGAATTGGGTGCGCGAACGATCCGGCTCGTTGATCGAACGGCTGGTGTCGGCCTCGGAATCGTCCCATTCGAACTGGTACTTCTTTTCGGGGGCAACGGTCTGGTATTCTGTGGGTTTC
>DMDX01000133.1 GCA_003451355.1 Cryomorphaceae bacterium | reverse complement strand
CTGCGCGTAAGCAAGAACTAAGCGGTTACACGCTTTGATTGAAGGCGCTCCCTCGCGGGGGCGCCTTTTTTATTTGGCCAACCAGCCCGCAAAAGTGCGGTGCAGCCGTGGCAGAACCACGGCCATGGTCGGAACCAGAATTCCGGTCAAAAGCAATGTGCGCAAGGGGAGCGGCCAGCCTTCGGTGAGCGGAAACACGACGGGAATGATCACATTAATGACTGGGTAGACGAACGCCCAGTTGAGCAGAATCATCTTCCATTTTTTAAATCCGGGTTGCATGGCCGCAAAGGTCGTTTGCCGTTTAGTTTTACACGTGTGAAACGTCACAAACATTTATTCGGAATTCTGGCGCTCGCCGCACTCGCCGCCTGCCGCCCCGAACCCCAACCCCAACCCTGGAATTCGCTGACCGACGTGGTAGACCCCGAAGACCTTTTGCTCTATGAAGTGAATCCGCGCGCCCATTCGGCAGCGGGCACAATTGCCGGCATTACCGCCGACCTTGACCGAATCAAGTCGCTGAATGTCAACACGATTTGGTTGATGCCCGTCTTCAAAATGGGGCAACTCAAGTCCGTAGGCTCGCCCTACTGTGTGGCGGACTACCGAGCCATCGACCCCGAATTCGGAACCCTTGACGATCTTAAAACCTTGATCGCCGAGGCCCACGAGCGCAAAATGTCCGTAATCATTGACTGGGTGGCCAACCACACCGCGTGGGACCATCCGTGGATCACGCAGCACCCCGAGTGGTACACCACCAATGCGGCGGGCACCATTGTGCATCCCCCTGGAACCAACTGGCAGGATGTCGCCGACCTGAACTTCGCCAATCCCGCGCTCCAGCTTGCGATGATTGACGAAATGAAGTACTGGGTGTTTGAGGTGGGTATTGACGGATTCCGCTTTGATGCAGCGGACTATGTCCCGTTTGCGTTTTGGAAGTCCGCAATGGACGACCTCAAAGGAATCACCGACCGCAAGCTGCTGTTTTTGACCGAAGGCGAGCGCCCCGACCACTACAATGCCGGAATGCCACTGATCTACGGCTGGAACTGGAACTACAACCTGCAGCAAGTGTTTGGAACGGCTCAGGCTCCGGTCACCAACCTTTTTACCGCGAATACGGCCGAAACCAATGCTTCGCCGGCGATTCGACTTCGCTTCGCCACGAACCACGACCAGTCGGCCTGGGAGGCAACGCCCGTGACCCTGTTTGGCGGAGTCGAAGCTTCGTTCGCCGCCCAAGCGGCTGCGGTGCTGATGGGTGGGGTTCCGCTCATCTACACCGGCCAAGAAGTGGGCGAGGCCGGAACCACCAGTTTTTTTGGCAAAGACCCCGTGAACTGGTCTGCCAATCCTGGGCTTCAAGAGCGATTTGGTCAGTTGTTTGCCCTGCGCCTCGAGTACAATGCCTTGCGCTACGGCGCCCTCAAACCCTATTCGCACCCCAACGTCCTTGCCTTTGAGCGCGAACTCGATGGCGAACGCGTGCTCGTCCTCATCAACACTCGGTCCGCGGCCGTCACCTACAACCTGCCCACCGCGCTGCGCGACAGTGACTGGACAGATCTACTTCGCGCGGAACCCAAATCACTCGCAACCTCTCTGACTCTTGCGGGGCATGAGGTGGTGGTGCTGGCGAGGTAGCCTCCGATGATGGCTCCGACCAAGAAGATCAGGTTCCAGACCTCTTTTTTCCAGTCAAAATCAAAGAATTTGACCCGACGGCGCGAAGCAATGGCGCACAGGGTGCGCAGGTTGCTTGAGAATCCAAAGCTGCGCCCAAACAGAATGAGTGCGAACATGGTGACCGAGATGGCGGCTCCTGAGAACCACCACGGCCAAGGGTTAATGAGAAATTCCCACATGATTCCGAAAAATTAGTCGATGAATTGCTTGACGTCCTGCCAGGTTCCGCCGTTGGTGACGTTGGTGATTCCGGCTTGAGCTAAGATTGCTTTGGCCATTCCGCTGCGGTTTCCGCTGCGGCAAAAAACAACGATGTGGTCTTTGCCAGAAAACTCTTCGAGGCGGTCTGCAACTTCATCCAACGGGATGTTGATAGATGCATTCACGTGGCCCGATTCAAATTCTTCGGGGGTGCGTACATCAACTAAAAAGGCGCCAGCTGAAATCAATTCGGTCATGGTAACGGGTGATAAAGGTTTAAGTCAAAACTAAAAGGTCCTCCAAGGTAGCAATGTGACTGATATCACTTTGAACTTTGAGCAGGGCTCCGGAACTTTTCAACCGCCAACCGCGTTGAAACGGGAATACCGAACTCTAAATGCTTAGCAACGAACTATCAGAAGCTGATATTGACCGGGTTATCGCCATGGCCTGGGAAGATCGGACTCCGTTCGAAGCGATTTACGTGCAGTTTGGATTGCGCGAAAACGACGTTAGAGCCCTGATGCGCAAGCACATGAAGGCATCGTCCTTTCGAATGTGGCGCGAACGAGTCACGGGTCGCAAGACCAAGCACCTGATGCTAAGAGACTTTGAAAAAGGTCGATTCAAGAGCAGCAACCAACGCTTTAGTTAGCCTCGCTTTTTGCGCTGGGGCGCCACGTGCATTTCGAGAATTCGGTTTTTTTCGGCGCGGACTTCGGGGCGCTTTTTTGCTCCGTACAAGCGAATTCGAGCTTCGCGAAGGGCCGTAGTGAGGTCCACGAGGGGTGCGGGGTAGTCGGTTCCGAATTGAAACCCATAGCCCACACAGTCGATTTCAGTCAGCATCCAGGGGGCGGCGCGAAAGGGCATGGGCAGTGGAGCGAGTTCAGAAACCCAGCGTTCAATGAACGTTCCGTGGGGATCCTGCTCTTCGGCCTGCTTGACGGGGTTGTAAATGCGGACGGTGTTGACGCCCGTAACCGCGGCCTGCATTTGAAGTTGTGGGTAGTGAATACCTGGTTCAAAATCAAGAAATTGCTGCGCAAGGTGGGCGCTCAGGTCCTTCCAGTTAAGGTTGAGTGCGTGGCACCCGAAGCTCACGAGCATGGCCCGCATGCGAAAGTTGAGGTATCCGGTTTCGTTGAGGCTGCGCATGCAGGCATCCACCATGGGGACCCCGGTCTGCCCCAGTTTCCAAGCGTTTAAATGTGCGGAACTCGTGCTAAACGTCTGCTGGTTGTAGCCTCTGTTCACGTGCTCGAACTCCATTCGAGGTTCCGATTCGAATTTTTGAATGAAGTGCTCGCGCCACCGAAGTCGGCTGGCGAAGGCTCGAGCGTCCCGCATCGCAAGGAGTTCGCCGCTGCGTGTTTCGGCTAGGTTCCGCACAACCTGCTTGAGGCTCAAGTTGCCCCATGCGAGGTAGGGGGACAGGCGACTGCAGTGGTTTCGCGCGCCCTCAGGCTTTGAAATGTGAGCCATATACCCGCGCCCGCGGCCTCCCGCCACAAAGCTCCGCAGGTAGCGATGCCCCCAGGCCGCGCCGCCCGTTTGGGCGACGCCCGCTTCGCGTGCCGGGCGCTCCACTTGATGCGCTTGGGCCCAATCGATCCAGGGAGGCGAAGGCTTCCACGCTTGCCCCAGGGCCCAGTCCGCCTGCACAAGTGGCTCCTTAAACATGACCTCGTTCCAGTGTGCGTTCCAGTCGTCGCGGCGTTTGAGTCCCCGACGCACCGAACCATAGGGCGATTCGTGCCAGGTGATTCCGCGCTTCTTGAACCACTTTTTCATGTGGCGGTCGCGAGCAAACGAGGTTTCGATGCCAATTTCTTGATGGCTGTACACGGCGCCAATGGGGATGCCCGCAAACGCTTCAAGCGCTTCAAATGCTTCAGTCGCTTCGGCGGCCACGTAAAAAAACGGCAGGTGATTGCGGCCTGCGGCCGCATCGTTGCTGGTTCCGCGGCCTGCGGCCGCATCGTTGCTGGTTTCGCGGCCTTCGGCCGCATCGTTACTGGTTTCGCGGCCTTCGGGCGCATTAACCGCTCGAATATCCAATTCTCCAAGCAGCGGACGCGTCCCAGCGAGTTCCGCAGCCGATTCGTATTCAAAGCAGGCATGGCGGTTGGAGTACACGGGTTGAGCCCACAGGGAGGGCTCGTGAAGGAGCAGGGCGACGACCGGTTGGCCATTAGCGACTGCGGCGGCTAGGGGCGCATGGTCCTCCCAACGCAGGTCGCGTTTGAACCAAACGACTTGGAGTTTCATGGCTTCCGAAGAAAGACCCAGCGGGCGGACTCTGATTCCGAAGCGTGAAAACGGTAGCCCTCTTCGGTAAACGTTTTAGCCGCTTCGGGGTCGGAACTCGAATGGTTGGCGAGAAATCGCGCCATGGCTCCGCGCGCCTGCTTACTTAGGGCCGAAACCGAGCGGGTTTTGCCATTGACCGTCTGAAGGAATACGCAGTCAATCCACTCAAATTGAGACCGATCAATCACCTCAGCGTACTCGTCGCTGGCGCAGTTGACAATGGGGCAACCTTGGGCGTCGTGATGCAGCCAATTTGTGACGGGCTCTTTCCATGTGTGGATAATTCGCTCGCCGCCAAGGCTTTGCCCGACGTCAAGGCGGTAGGGGAGCACGCTGTCGCTGGGGCGCAGAATTCCGTACAAGCCCGACATGATGCGCAGGCGCTGTTCGGCCACATCAGGTTTGGTCCATAGGTCGGGCTTAAGGCGGCCAAACGCTTCGCCGGTAAAGGTCCAGGCGGCTTTGGTTCCGGGCGAATCCGGCGTCCAAGCCGACCACTGTTGTGCGGCAGCGTCGGCTACTTTGGCACTGCAGTCGTACCAATTGGCCCAATCTCGTACTTCGGAACGGACGCGATCCGCCAACGATCCAGCCAGCTCGAGCAAGGGTGCGGCGGAGGTTCCGGTCGGAGCCGTAACCGCGTTCATCGTTTTGGAGGGAGAGAGTAGGATCTTCATGCTGACGGGTGTGACCTCAGTTCAACGCAGATACGTTTTTAAATGTTTACTGTGGCACAAAGGTCGCCACGGCGCCCGGCCGCGAGCGAGAAGCTAGCGAGCCAGTAGCCAGAAGCTAACGAGCCAAACTCGCCAATTTTACCAGTCTTGCTAACGAGCCAACCTCGCCAACTCCGTACTACCTTGCAGCTATGCGACACTTTATGACACTTTTATTGGGCCTCGCGGCGGGGATCGCCGGGGCCCAAAAGCTTCCGGAGCCCATTAAGTTGGGCACCTCACTACCCATGGCTGAGCATTTGCTTGGAGATGCCACCCGTGAAGACGATGCGTCGGCTACTTTGGGGTCGCTGCAAAAAACACATGGTTTGCTGGTGATTTTTACGAGTAATTCATGCCCGTTTGTGGTTGGGAATGGCGACAAATCCGAGGGCTGGGAGGGGCGCTACCCATCGATCGCTGCGTTGGCGCGCAAGCTTGATATTGGGGTGGCCTTTGTAAACTCGAACGAGGCGAACCGCGGAACCACCGAATCCGCGGAGGCCATGCGGGCCCGATGGAAGAAGTACAAGTACCAGGCTCCGCTGCTCGTGGACGACCGGCACCAGGTGGCAGATGCATTTGGTGCACGTACCACTCCGCATGTGTTTTTGTTTGATGGAACTGGCGTACTTGTGTACACGGGTGCGATTGACGACAACGTCGATTCCGCAAAAAAAGTCAAAAAGAACTGGTTGCTGGATGCGATGAACGCGGTGGCAAAAGGACAGCAGGTCAAGGTTCCGCAGACGAAGTACCTCGGATGCAGCATTAAACGCGTTCAGTAGAGCGTGCAGGCTGAGGTTATTGCCATCGGAACCGAGCTGTTGCTCGGCCAAACGATTGACACGAATTCGGCATGGATTGGTGAGCAGCTGGCCGAACTGGGGGTGACGCTACGCCGCAAAACCGTGATTTCGGATCGGGTGGACGACGTGTGCGCGGCATTGGATGCCCTGCTTCCTGATACCAAGTGGGTCCTGATTACGGGCGGCCTCGGCCCGACCACGGACGATCTCACCAAAAATGTTTTAAACGAATACTTTGGCG
>DMDX01000127.1:12970-15045 GCA_003451355.1 Cryomorphaceae bacterium | reverse complement strand
ATCTAGCTTGGCTTCTTCGCCGAGTTTGAGGTCGAGCGCGCGCAGCTCTTCAACCACAAATTTGAGGTATTCCGGATCGTTAACGGCCCCAAGTTCAGACTCTAGTGCCAAAAGGCGTTCCTCAGCCTGACGGAGCTGTGCAAAGCACGTCTGGTAGTGCCCCTTGGCGGCTTGATGGCCGTCCGCAAAGGCTTCGAGCAGGAGGACTATGCCTTCGTTCCGGGCCCAAAGTCCCTCGTCGCGCTGGCTGTGAATGTCGACCAATGAACTCGAAACCCGTCGCAGTTCATCGAGCCGCACCGGTGAATCGTTGATGAACGCGCGGCTGCGACCACCCGGATGCACTTCACGCCGCAGCACGAGCGAAGCGTCGCTCCCCTCGCTCCACCAATCCCAATCGGTGGACCCCAGGTCCGACTGACGGTCGGAGGGCACGCGAAATTCCGCCTCGACGACACTTTTAAAGCCAGGTTGGCCAATAGACGCAAACTCGGCCCGCCCGCCCAACGCAAGCTGAAGTGCGCCCAAAAAGATGGACTTACCCGCCCCTGTTTCACCTGTAAGCACGGTAAAACCTGGCTTGACGGCCAACTCAAGGTGGTCAATCAGCGCAAATCGTTCGATGTGCAGTCGGCAAAGCATGGCGCAAACCTAGGGGTTCTCAGCGGGATTTACCCATGGCTAAGTACTTACTTGCGTTTGAAGGATCCATTACCTGAAGGGCATCCGAAACGTCTTGAAGGGCCACGGCTGGTCCGCCCGAAAAAACCTGCTGAATCTCAACCGATTTGCTGTCAAAAAACCAGCGGAGCAGAAAAATATTCGGCTGACGCGTGTGGATCGGCCGAAGTGCCAAAAGGGCATTGGCTACGGATTGCTTGGCCTGCTGCTGGGTTTCGAGCTTGGACAGTCGGTCAAGCCCATCGCGGTGGTAGCGGTACCACGATTCCAAAAAGGCTTCGTTGGCCGGATTCAGCAAGTCCTCAATGATCCAAAAGCGGTTCCGCGTCGAAGTAAATCGATCCCAACCTCCGCCAGCACCCGAAGCCTGAGCCATTTGGGCGATCTGAAGCGCCGTTTGCAAGTGTGCCCGCGCTTGGGGATCAAATGAAGCTTCGTCCAATCCGAGTCCGAGGTAGGCATAAAAACCAATAATTGAGGCCAGATCTTGAAACTGGTTGGGCTGAAAATCGACAATTTCATTGGGTCGGTAGCGAAAGCGCACGTCGGGATCTTGGAACGAAATCGTGGTAGAATTATAGTCGCTGCCGTACACCGGGCGCGCAAACGAAACCTGAAGGTTGCCCGACATGAGTCCTGAGCTTTGGTCGTAGTCGCGAATCGTAAACACAAACGATCCGCGAATCCGCTCACCCTCTTCCCAGGTGTCCTCGGTCCACACCCGATTGTTGACCAAATCTCGAACAACTTGCTCAAGTTGGATAAACACTTGACGGTCATTGGTTTGAACCTCTGGAGCTTGAACCTTTACTTCAAGAAAGAACTCTTGTGCAGGCAGCAGAACCGACGCACACAAAGCAGTGATGAGAACAGCGAATTTCACGACTTGAAGTTACGCCGTGGGAGCGTTGCGCTCAACCCAATCGAGGATTCGCTGGGCTGCGGCCACTTTTGACTCCAGTGGCCCCTCTTCTGCCCCATTCGCGGTGACCAAAGTGATTTGGTTGGTGTCGGAATCCATTCCCGTCTCAGCCGACGCGTAGTTGAGCACTATGGCGTCCGCTCCCTTTCGCGCCAGTTTGGCACGTGCGGAATCCACGCCATTCCCCGTTTCGAGCGCAAATCCAATCAGAACTTGCCCAGGGCGCCGTTGCGCGCCAAGCGACTGAAGAATGTCTGGCGTGGGAACCAGATTGATTCCGCTGGCAAGCTCGCCTTTAGGGCTCTTGGTGGTGCGCAACTCCGATGGCTTAAAGTCCGCCACGGCGGCGGCGGCAATCACCACATCGGATCCCTCAAGGGCACGCAGTGCCGCGTCGTGCATTTCGCCTGCAGAACGCACTGACGTGATGTGCACGCGCTCGGTCCAGGTCTGGTCCGCACGGCGAAGTGGT
>DMDX01000127.1:10719-12807 GCA_003451355.1 Cryomorphaceae bacterium | reverse complement strand
CGTTTTTCCGGACCAAAAGGACCGGGTTCCGAAGTGAAGTTCAAGCGCGCGGTGCATGAATTCAGGTTCAGACATGCGCCCTGCCCCACTCAAGCCCGAGGCAAGTTCGCCCTCAGGTGACGGCCACACAGTGTGGCCCATCGCACGCAGTAGGTCGAGGTTGGCGCGGGTTGCAGGATAGGCATACATGTCCAAATCCATGGCCGGAGCCCAAAACACGGGGCATTTTGCCGAAAGCACTAAGGAGAGCACGAGGTTGTCGCACAAGCCATGGGCCGCTTTGGCGATTGTATTGCTGGTTGCGGGCGCTACCACAAGTACTTCGGCCCATTCGGCCATGTGAACGTGGTTGTTCCAGGCTGTAAGACCCGGAGTCTGACTAACCAGATGGCGCTCGACCGGTGATCCGCTGAGTGCAGCCAGGGTGAGCGGCGTCACGAATTCTTCGGCGGCGGGAGTCATCGCCACGCGAACATCAGCACCGGACTGGCGCAGAAGGCGAACCAATAAAGGAATTTTGTACGCGGCAATGCCGCCGCTTACGGCAAGCAGGATGCGTCGACCCTGCAAGCTCATTGCCTTACGACTTGGTCGTTTCGGTCTCGGGGTAGCGGTAGAATACCTTGCCGTCGAGCCACTCGTGAACCGCCATAGCATGGGGCTTAGGAAGCGCTTCGTACTGGCGCGACATCTCAATCTGCTCCTTGTTTTCGAACACCTCTTCGAGGCTGTCGGTCACCACTTCAAAGTCTTCAAGCTTGTCGTTGATCTCAGCGCGGAGCGTTTCGTTGATCTGCTCTGCACGGCGTGAAATCACGGCAATCGCTTCGTAGATGTTGCCCGTTGAGGCGTCAAGCTCATTGAAGTCCAACGTTTTGGTCGTCTTCGAGGCAGCGAGGTGGGCTTTATCCATGGTTCTGTGTGAAAAAAAGTTGCAATTGGGAGGGCAAAAGTACGACTATTTTTTGGTACCGGCAGCTACCCTGCGCGCGAATGACGCAACCTGCCCGGCGTGGGGACCTTCAGGATACGCCGCGAGGTATTCCTTGACGTAGGTATCTGCGTCGCGAAAGCGCTCTGCTTTTTTGGCATCGATTGAGTTCTCGGCGTACTTCACCGCAGATTCAATGCGAAAGTACATCGCCTCTTCGCGGCGCGGACTGTCGGGGTATTCGCTCAGCATTACATTGAACGAAACGACAGAACTCGCATACTGGTTGCGGTGGTGGTAGCCCTTGGCAATCAGGTAACTCTTCTCTTCAAGGCGTTCACGAAGCTCGTCCATGTGTCCGTTGGCTTTGTCGAGAAACGGAGAGTTGGGGTGCGTGTTGATGAAGAGCTGCAGTTCGTCCATGGCCTGGTAGGTATAGGCCGGATCCAAGGTTTTGGACGGCGCCTCGAGGTAGGCACAGTACGAAGAAAGGTAGGCCGCTTCTTCGGCAAAGGCATCCGCAGGAAACGTTTGGGCAAAACGCTTAAAGTGGTAGGATGCGAGCAAGTAGTCGCGCTGACCGTACAGCGTTTTTGCGAAGTAGCGGTAGACGTCTTGTGCTTTGGTGGTTCCGCGGTACGAAGCCATCAGTTCGTCAAACAGCGGGTAGGCCTTGCTGTAGTTGCCTTGGTCGTAGTACTGAATGGCCCGCTCAAGTTTGTAGGCCGGATCAGTGCTTTTGAGCACTTTATTGTAGTCGCCGCACGAGCTTAGGGCCACGACGGCAGCCATTAGGATCCAGTTCTTCATAGTTCGTGCTGCTGCAATTCGCGTACCGATTGGGCCAAGGCCGCATCGAGTTGGGGTGAAACGGGCCACAACGGCAGGCGAAGTGCGGGGTGAATGATTCCGAGGTGCGCGAGGGTGGATTTGATTCCGCCCGGATTGCCCTCGGCAAAAAGTTGCTGGGTGAAGCGAAGCATCGCGTAGTGCCCCACACGAGCGGCTTCCATACGGCCAGCCCGCGCGTCGCGAACCATTTGACTAAACGTTTTGGGAAAGCCTTGGCCGCTCACTGAAATCACACCGTGGGCTCCAGAAGCCACCAATGGAAGGGTCAAATTGTCGTCGCCGCTCAGCACATCAAAGCCTTGAGG
>DMDX01000127.1:0-10479 GCA_003451355.1 Cryomorphaceae bacterium | reverse complement strand
TGCGCAATGCGAAGAGTCGTTTCGGCGGCCATGTTCGAACCCGTTCGACCCGGCACGTTGTACAGAATGATGGGAAGGTCGGTCGCTACTGCGACGTGGGTAAAATGTCGGTAAATGCCCTCTTGCGTCGGCTTATTGTAGTACGGAGAAACGCTGAGCACTCCCGAGACACCTACGTGGAGACCCGCCTTGAGTTCGGCGGCAACCTTTGCGCTATCGTTGCCCCCTACCCCTTGCACCACGGGGACACGGCCTGCAGCCGCTTCGCAAATCGCCGCTACGACGCGATGCTTCTCGTCGGTGGATAGCGTCGCTGTTTCGGCGGTGGTTCCGAGGGCAACCAAAAACTCGACTCCGCCCTCGATGCAGTGGTGGACGAGCTTTGCCAGTGCGGCATAGTCGACTTCGTGCTGGGCATTAAAAGGGGTCACCAGGGCAATGCCGGTGCCGCGAAACGGGTTCACGCGTGGGTTCATCGGGGCGGAATTTTAGCGAGCCATGCGCTCAAGGCACGAAAGTAGTCCATAGGAAGGCGGTCTGCGCTGTGGTAGCGCACATCATAAAAGTCGTTGGATCCGGTGAGGCTCACGCGGAGGCCCGCCGGGGTGCGCGCTACGAGGTGATCAATGGGACTGTCGGGGCTGCGGTGTAGGGCCACGACGAGGTCAAATTCGGACTGCATGAACTCAAGGGCGTTGCCACCTTGAACGGAACCGTTCCACGAAAAATCGTCGGTAAAAATCAGCTGGCGCCCTGAGTAGAGGGCATTCTTGGGGCGCATCTCGCCGGTCCAGCCAATCAGGGCCACCGAGCGCTGCTGGGCCTGAAGTGCCGCGACCACTTGGCGCAACGAGTCCAGATAGCCTTCCTCGGCGCGGGAATCAAAGATGATTCCAATGCGCCGTGCGCGTTCCCACCCGGGCCAAGCCAAGCTTGTTGGGCGCTCGTCGGCAGCCTTCTTCCATGCCCGCTGCTGCAGGGGCTTTGCTAGTTTGTAGAGCCAATCCATGCTCGAAATTCTTCTTCGGTTAACCAGGTAACACCTAGTGATTCTGCTTTGGCACGCTTGCTCGGGCCTACGCCCTCGCCTGCCAATAAATAGTTGGTTTTGCTGCTCACGCTGCTCGCCACGCGGCCGCCGTGCTGCTCGATGGCGTCTTTGATTCCGTCGCGGCTGAAGTGGGTAAAGACGCCGCTCACCACAAAGGACTTGCCCTGAAGCACATCCGAGGCGTCAGACGTGGGGGCGGCACGCTCGAACTGCAGACCGTGTTCCGCGAGTCGGCGGAGCTCATCTTGGTTCGCTGGGTCGGCAAACCACGATGTAATGCTCTCGGCAATTTGTGGCCCTACGTCTGGCACATTGAGCAAATCTTCGGTCGAAGCTGCCGCGAGCGCTTCAATGCGGTCAAAGGCCTTGGCGAGCTTTTTGGCGACGGTTTCGCCCACGTGGCGGATTCCGAGGGCAAAAAGGACCCGCTCGTAGGGCACGATCGTGCTCGCTTCGAGGCTAGCAAGGGCATTTGCTACGGATTTTTCTTTGAACTTATCAAGGCGACTCCAGCCTTCGGGCCCCAAATCGTAGAGGTCGGCAGGCGTATGAACCCAACCGAGGTCGACGAGGCGGTCGACGGTTTCGGTTCCGATTCCGTCGATGTCCATGGCGCGCCGGTGGATGAAGTGCTCAATTCGGCCCTTGATTTGGGGCGGACAGGTACCGCGGTTCGGGCAAAAGTGCTGGGCCTCGCCGTCGCGGCGTTCGAGCAGGGTTCCGCAGTCCGGACAGTTGGTGGCAAACGTCACGCGCAGCGCAGCATTAGGACGGCGAGCCAAGTCCACCGCGGTGATTTTGGGAATAATTTCACCGCCCTTTTCGACCCATACCCAGTCGCCAAAGTGTAGGTCGAGCTTGGCAATTTGGTCGGCGTTGTGCACGGAGGCGCGCTGAACCTGGGTTCCGCTAATCCACACCGGATCGAGGACGGCCACTGGCGTGATCGCCCCGGTGCGGCCCACCTGGTAGATGACTTCGCGCAGCGGAGTGCAGGCTTGCTCAGCGTTAAACTTGTAGGCCATGGCCCAGCGCGGAGACTTAGCCGTCATTCCCATGCGCTGCTGCTGTTCGACGCGGTCGACTTTAATCACGACTCCGTCGGTGGCAACGGGGAGGCGCTGGCGTTCGGAATCCCAGTAGGTCAAATAGTCCTTGAGTTCAGCGGCGGACCGGCAGAGGGCCGACCAACGCTCGGCGCGAGGCGCCACCGGAAACCCCCATTGCGCAAGGGCATCCATGGCTTGAGAATGGGCCGCAAACGGTTGCTCGTCGCTGTAAGCTCCGTAGGCGAACATGCTCAGACGGCGCTGGGCAACTTCGGTGGAATCCTGCATTTTCAAGGTACCAGAAGCTGCATTGCGTGGGTTGGCGAACTCGTCCTGCCCCTCTGAGCTGCGGCGCGCGTTCAGGGCTTCAAAGTCACGGTGGAGGAACACGATTTCGCCGCGCACCTCAAGATCGTGCGGTGCACCCGGGGGGAGAACCAAGGGGATTCCCTGAATCGTGCGCACATTCGCCACGACATCATCCCCTTGAATGCCGTCGCCACGGGTTAGGGCCCGCTGTAGGGTTCCGCCCGCATACCAGAGCGAAATAGCCACGCCGTCAAATTTGAGTTCGGCGCTCCATTCGAGCGCTGTGGTGGCCGCTAAATCGTGGGCGCGCTGCACAAATTCGTCGAGTTCGTCAAAACTGTAGGTGTTTGCGAGGCTAAGCATCGGCCTACGGTGGGCTACTTGCTCAAAATTTTTGACGAGCCCGCCGCCGACCCTCTGGGTGGGGCTGTTGGGGTCAGCGTATTCAGGATGTGCGGATTCGAGGTCCCGAAGCTCGCGCAAGAGCCGGTCAAATTCGGCGTCAGAAATGCTCGGCTGATCCGCGACGTAGTAGCGCCGGTTGTGCTCGTGCAGTTCGCGGCGGAGCTGATCAATTCGTTCGAACGGAGTCATGCCTTCAAAGGTAGGGTTTGGGTTCCGGCTTTGTGCCCCAGACCCAACGCGGCGCACCAAATTGATCGCGAAGTAGTTCGGTGGTCCACCCTTGGGATTGCGCACGTTCTGCAGTGGCTTGAGCATGCGCAGAATGGCATTCCAAACCGAGTTGGTTCGCCCCTACCTGATCCGCCCAATCAAGGACCCTTCGGTAGAAAAAGAGAATGTCTTCAGCAGGCGCAAAGAGCGCTAGAGCGGGCTCAAAGTCAGCCACTTCAGGCTCCAGTTGCTCGTTCGCGCCCACGTACGGTGGATTGCTGAGAACCACGTCTGCCTTAAGACCGTCGGGGGCGTCGCCGTTCAGGTCGCCGAGCATCCACTCCACGTTGAGTTCGAGCTCGGCAGCGTTGCGGCTCGCTACATCGAGGGCCGCGGAACTTACGTCAAGTCCCCGTGCGTGCAGGTCAGGTCGTCTCTTGGTGAGCGCGAGCGGAATGCAACCACTGCCTGTTCCCAAGTCGAGGACGATTCCACCTCGCGGGGCGCGTTCGGCTGCGAGCTGGACGAGCTCTTCGGTTTCAGGCCGCGGAATAAGCACCGCTGGGCTCACCTGAATACGTAGACCGTCAAAATACTCAAATCCAAGGATGTACTGAATGGGTTTGGAGGTGCGAAGTTCTTCAGCGTCACGGTTCCAGCGCTCAAGAACGTGGTCGGCAGCGGGCAAATTCCCGTCCAACGCAATTATTCCCGCGGAACGCTGCGCGTGGAATTCAACCCATCGGCGCCAGTGGGCGCGGGCTTCTTCGGCCGCGAAGCGGTTCCGCGCCTCGAGAAATGAATGCTGAAGTTCGCGCCAGGTCACGACCCAAAGGTAGCGCAGTACCTTCGCGAGGTGAAGCACCAAGACGACCAAACCTTCATGCGCCGTGCGCTCGAATTGGCCGCTCAGGCCGAGGGCTTTACGCACCCCAATCCACTCGTCGGAGCCGTGATTGTGCACGACGGCCACGTGATTGGCGAAGGCTACCACCATCGTGCAGGCGAACCGCATGCTGAGGTCATGGCGCTTCGTTCGGTTTCTGAGGCAAACGCTCACCGTGTTGCGGATTCCACGATGTACGTCACGTTGGAGCCATGCAGCCACACAGGGCGCACTGGCCCGTGCAGCCTGGCCCTAGTGAATGCTGGGATCCAGCGAATCGTGGTCGCCCACGAGGACCCGAATCCGTTGGTTTCAGGCCGCGGAATAGAGATGCTGCGCCAGGCCGGGCGTCACGTAGAGCTCGGATTGATGCGCGAAGAAGCTGAGGTGCAAAACCGAAGATTTTTCACCTCCATGCGCGAGGGGAGGCCGTTCGTCACGCTCAAATGGGCCCAGGATGCCACGGGTAACGTGGACGGACCGCGCAGCACCGAACACCCCGGACCCTGGGCGATTTCTGGGCCCGAAGCTCAAGTGTGGACCCACCGCCTGCGCCAAGTCTGCGGGGCAATTCTTGTGGGATTCGGAACGTGGAAGGCCGACCACCCCCAAGGAAGCGTGCGCGCGGTCGCCGGAGCACAATTAGAACGAATCGTGTGGGCCGCGCGCAGACTTTCTGACCGTGAACGAATCGAGGTTGCGGAGTCAGGCTGGAGCATTTGGGAACCTCACGTTGGTGAATCCTCGGACGAGGCACTGCATCGCCGCCTGCACGAATCTGGACTTCGTGGATTGCTTGTCGAAGGTGGACCCCAAACAACCTCAGAATTTGTGCGTCTTGGTCTGTGGGACGAAGCGTTTAAATTGGTCGCACCGATTCACGTGCCCACGGGTGGCCCCAAGGCGCCTGAGCTGCATGCGGATTGGCAGCGCGTAGCCCAGTGGGGACTCGACGAACTGCAGCGCTGCGAGCGCGTTACCTTTAAATCATGATGCGCACAGCACTTTTTCTCATTGCGATTGCTGCGACCGCAGCGCAGGCTCAGGAACTTCAGCACCAGCTGATTCATGGAGCCACCACGCTGCCCGAGGGCACCGAATGGGTCGAAACGGCGGTCCGAACAACCTCTTGGAGCACCTACCGGCGCTACCAAGGATTTCGGGACGGAATCGAAATTGAAGGAGCCGATGCGGTGGTGGCAGCTCGCTCCGACGGAAGTATTGACTACCGAATTGTGCCCGCACTTCCGGAGGCAATCCCCGGAGCGCATCCGTTGACCCACGCTGCGGTGCCCGTATGGCTGGTCCGCGACGGACAGTGGATTGCTGCAGAACGCCGAGACGTGTACCGCCCACATCCACTCGTACGAATGCGCTATTGGCACGATGCCTCGGGCCGAATCATCGATTCGTTGGACCTAATTCGAAGGTTGGATACGGCCGTGTCCGCGTACGTCTTCGCTCCCGACCCCCTCTCGGTGGCTAACGTCCCTTATGGCGGGATCTACGTGGACGCAAACGACGGAAACACGGCGGTGCTTGACTCGCTTCGCACTGAGGCTAATGTTCAACTGACGTGGAACGGGGTTGGATTTACCCTCGCCAATTCCGCAGCGGTAATTCAGGAATTTGATCCGCCCAGCGTCGCCGTACCGGTACTGCCCGGTCCGGATGCGAAGTTTAGCCGTTCCGATTCCGAATTTGAAATGATTAACGTGCTGTACCACATTTATGAATGGAAGCAGCGCATGGCCAGCTTGGGGTACGGCGGAATGGTGAACTACGCGATCCCTGTGGATGTCAATGCCTACGGTGGCGCAGACCAGAGCGCATTTGACTTCGGAACCACTCCTCCCCGGCTCTACTTCGGCGAAGGAGGCGTAGACGACGCCGAAGATGCGGACGTGATTGTGCACGAGTACGGGCACGCCATGGCCTACGGGGCTGCTCCGGGTACCAATATCGGAATCCAGCGCCAAGCCCTTGAAGAGGCCATTTGCGACTACTGGGCGGTGTCGTGGTCGCGAATCCAAAGCCCGTACCGTTGGCCACTCGTGTTTACGTGGGACGGCCACAACGAGTTCTGGTCGGGCCGGTCCGCAGTCAACAACCAGCAAAAAATGTATCCAGGGTTAACGTTTACTGGCCCCTACAGCCACACCTCGGTCTTGGTTGACGCCTTGGTGCGCGGACGCCAGCGCGTGGGCGCCTCGATCATGGATGGTCTGGTGATGGAAGCGCTGTACAGCTTGACCTCGTCCACCACATTCACGCAATTTGCCGAGGCGGTACTTCGGGCGGATACGCTGAAGCACGGCGGGGTTCACGCCGAAGGACTTCACACGGACTTCGCGGCGTGGCAAATTCTAACCCCGGGTATGTCTGTGGTCGAGCACGACGCGCACGTGAGTGGAACCGTGGTGCTGCGCCCCGGTCAGTGGCCCGCACATCTGCAAGAGCGGCTTCACGCCGTAGACGCCTCGGGGCGTCAATGGGTTCTGGTGAACGGTTTATTACTTCCGCCCGCGGGCTGGTACTGGACGGACGAGGTTCGGATTCTCGTTATTCCGTAAAAAACGGGGTAAGCGCCTCAAGTACATCGGGCGGTGGCGCCACGGGGCGTCCCGTTTCTGTCGACGCAAAAACGAGCGTGGTTTCGGCCTCAGTGCATAGCTCACCTGCCTCGTCGTGAATTTGGTAGCGAAAGAATAGACGGCTCCCTTCTGGTAGTTTTGGAATTTCAGTGGTCACCGTGAACATACTGTCGTACTTCAGTGGTCGCCGGTAGCGGATGGCCACGTCGCGTACGGGGAGCATGATTCCGTTGGCCTCCATATCGGCATAGCGGATACTGAGGCTCCTTAAGGCCTCAACACGAGCCACTTCGAAATAGGTCGAGTAGGTCCCGTAGTAGGCGTAGCCCATTTGGTCGGTCTCCGCATAGCGAACACGCATTTTATGTGTTGTAACAAACATTATTTAAATGAATTTCTTACTGTTTATCAATCACTTATGAAAAATTTTTAAGCACTTTACGGTCCTCAATAAAACTTATGCAACGACAAAACTTTTTTAAAATCAATAGGTGATTAATTTTTTTTCAACAGAATTAATTGACAATTTCGTGGTCCGAAAAAGGGGGTGCTACCCGGCCGCACAAAAGCCTTCACCCACTCCCCTATCGGCACCTCAAATTACTAACCTAAACGCAACGATGGAGCGCACCGCTGAAGCCGTCTGGAGAAACTGTCTTTCCTATGTCCAGGACAATATTAGTCCGCAGGCATACAAGACCTGGTTTTTGCCGATTAGGCCTGTGAAGCTCCAAAGTAAGGTTATTACGCTGCAGGTTCCGTCAAAATTTGTGTACGAGTGGCTTGAAGCCCACTATGTAAAGCTCCTGAAGTCCGCCATCACGAAAGAGATGGGTAGTGATGCACGTTTGGTTTACTCGATCGTCATGGACCAGGAGTCTGCTCACCTGGGTACGTCCAACATGGACATTCCTTCGGCCAACCGTGGTCCGATCGAAAACCCACAGGTTTCGCTTCCTGCGCGCATTGGTGATGACGGAATCCGCAATCCGTTTGTGATTCCGGGTCTGAAAAAGGTGCACATTGAGTCGCAGTTGAATCCGAACTACAGTTTTGAGAATTTTATTGAGGGAGACTGCAACCGATTAGCGCGAAGCGCGGGCTACGCCGTAGCGCAAAAGCCAGGCGGAACGTCGTTCAATCCCCTTCTGCTGTATGGAAGCAACGGACTGGGAAAGACGCACCTTGCGCATGGCATCGGTATTGAAATCAAGGACCGGTTCCCTGAAAAGACCGTGCTCTACGTGTCTGCTGAGCGCTTCACCCAGCAGTTCATCGATTCAATTCGCAACAATACGAAGAACGACTTTGTCCACTTCTACCAACTCATCGATGTCCTGATCATGGACGACGTGCACTCGTTTGGTGGCAAAGAGAAGACTCAAGATGTGTTTTTTGAGATCTTTAACCACCTTCACCAGCAGGGCAAGCAAATTATCTTGACCTCTGACCGTGCTCCAGTGGACCTTCAGGGTATGGAGCAGCGCCTGCTCTCTCGATTTAAATGGGGCTTGTCGGCCGACCTACAGCGTCCCGACCTCGAAACCCGGATGGCCATCTTGCGCCAAAAATTATACGCCGACGGCATTGAGATGCCCGACGATGTCATTGAGTACCTCGCCTACTCGATCACCAACAACGTGCGCGAGCTCGAGGGGGCTTTGATTTCACTGCTTGCCCAGTCATCACTCAACCGCAAAAAGATCACGGTCGAGCTCGCAAAGTCGATGATCGACAAGTTTGTGAAGAACACGACCCGCGAGGTTTCGATTGACTTCATTCAAAAGGTAGTCTGCGACTACTTCGACATGCCGGTGGAGCTGCTGCGCAGCAAGACCCGCAAACGCGAGATCGTACAGGCCCGCCAGTTGACCATGTACTTTGCCAAGCAATTGACCAAGAATTCGTTAGCGTCAATCGGTTCGCAGATTGGCAACAAGGACCACGCGACCGTGCTCCACGCATGCCGAACCGTTTCGAATTTGACGGAAACGGACAAGCGGTTCCGTACCTACGTCGACGACATTCGCAAGAAGCTTACGCTGGCGTAATGCGTTCGCGCCGGGTTCTCATGGTGTGCCTCGGCAATATTTGCCGGTCACCTGTAGCTCAGGCCTGCATGGAATCTGAACTTTTGGGGCGTTTTGGACCGGACCACGGCTGGTTTGTAGATAGCGCCGGAACCTCTGCACAGCACCAAGGGGAGCATCCCGATTTAAGGTCGCAAGCTTCAGCGCGGAAGCACGGTCTGGAGATTAGCCACCAGTGTTCGCGTCCCATTGAATTTTCGGATTTTGAACGCTTTGACCACATTTTGGTAATGGATCGGTCGAACCTCAAGAACGTGCTTGCGCTGAGCCCAGACCCCAAGGTGTCGTTGGTACTCGAGGCCAGTTTCCCCGGCGAGCAGCGCGAGGTACCCGACCCCTATTTCGGGGGAGAACAAGGTTTTGAATTGGTAGTCCAGCTGCTTCAGCAGGCATGCCGCGATTGGTTGGAACAATGGCTTCGCGAGGAACGCTCTATCTGATTCCGGTTCCGCTTGCGGATTCGGTGAGAGGCTTTGACACCGAGCTCAGCGTGCTCGTTGCTCGCATCACCCATTGGATCGTCGAGACGCCCAAAGTGGCACGCGCCCAGCTGAGGCTTCTTTGTCCGGATGTTGACCTCAATTCGTTAGCCATGGATTCGTGGTCCAAGCACGGCGGCAACGACGCTTCTGCCTTACTGAAGGCCTGCATCGACGGGAACGATATGGGCCTCGTGTCGGATGCGGGGGCGCCTGGTATGGCGGATCCCGGGGCCGAAGTGGTCGCCAAAGCGCACGAACTTGGAATCACCGTTGTACCCTGGCCCGGCCCCTCTTCGCTCCTACTTGGGTTGATGGCGAGCGGATTGAACGGTCAGCAGTTCAGCTTTCACGGATACCTTCCGCACGATGCAGGTGCACGAAAGTCACTGGTCGCGCGCATGGACCGCGAGGCGGCCGCAGGTTCGAGCCACTGGTTCATAGAGACTCCGTACCGAAATGCCAAGCTCTTCGCGGAACTCATTCAAGCGCTGAGTCCAAGTACCCGGCTTTTTGTGGGGGTTAACCTCAGTGCGCCCGACGAGTGGATCGCATGCCATAGTGTGGCACAGTGGCGATCCACTGGAGTTCCGAGCCAAATTGAAGCGAAGTCGCCTGCTATTTGGGGGATTGGGCGCTGAAAAATTCCGCTAACGTATCAAGCACCACAAACGGGCGCTCCATATGTGGGATATGCCCCGCCCTAGGGATGACCACCGTACTACTTTGAGGAAAATCTCGGGCTAGGGCTGCGGATCCGTGCACGGGAAAGAGCGCTTACAAAAATCTCATAGTTGGGACATTTAGAGTCGAAAAAATCCATGATTCGTAATGCAAATGCACCAAAGTTCAGAAGCTAATCCTCATCTATGCTAGGCATGGGCTATGCCGAACGACTACCTTTGGGGCGTGATTTCAACAACGATTGCAGCTATAGCTACGGCCCGAGGAATCGGAGCCTTGACGGTGATTCGCCTGTCCGGACCGAATGCCATGGATGTCGCTCAGAAGTGCTTTGCGACGCGTTCTGAATGGTCACCCCGTCGCGCCCTATTAGGCAGCTTTCAGGACCGCCTCGGGCGCCCTCTAGATGAGGCTCTGGCCACATGGTTTCAAGGCCCCGCATCGTTTACGGGCGAAGATGTTGTGGAGTTTGGACTTCACGGATCTCCCTACATCGCCGCGGAAGCCTTGGATGCGCTCCTTGCAGCGGGAGCGGTCCTAGCGGCTCCGGGTGAGTTTACCCAGCGTGCATTTGCACACGGAAAACTGGATCTCGCCCAAGCTGAGGCCGTGGGCGACCTCATCGCTGCGGAATCTCGTGCGGGTCATGAGCTCGCGCTGAAGCAGCTCAAGGGAAATGTATCGAAGCGCATGGCCGAATTGCGCCAGCAGTTGATGGATTT
>DMDX01000124.1:4122-11586 GCA_003451355.1 Cryomorphaceae bacterium | reverse complement strand
AACTACTACGACTTGGTTCCGTACATCTCGTTCTCGCGCGACGACCTCGAGGCGGAATTCGGAAACCCCGACCTTAAAGCAGCTACGGCTACGAACGTGGATCTGAGCTACGAAAACTACCTTCCGAATGTGGGATTGATCAGCGCCGGTGTATTCTACAAGCGCATCAACAACTTCATTTACACGGAGTCAATCAATGATTTCGAGTACAAGGGAACGACATACGACGCGCAAACGCCTAGAAACGGTGAGGTTGCAAACGTTCAAGGATTGGAGCTCGCCTTTCAGCGCACCCTGGGCAAGTCTGGATTTGCCAAGAACCTGAACCTCTACACGAACGCCACCTTTACGGCTTCTCAGACCACTGGGGTTCGCGACGGTGAGAACATCGCGCTGGCCGGAACTGCTCCGATCATGCTCAACGCTTCACTTGCCTACGACGCCAAGAAGTTCACGGCCCGCGTAAGCTTCAACCACGCCCAAGGCTATGTCGATGAGTACGGCGGCGACGCATACTCTGACCGCTTCTACGGCGACCAGAGCTTTGTGGACATCAACGCATACTACGCGCTGACTCCGAAGTTGCGCGTGTTCATTGACCTGAATAACTTGACGAACCAGCCACTGCGCTACTACCAGTTCGAAGAGCAGTACACGATGCAGATGGAGTACTACGGGTTCCGCGCCAAATTGGGCGTGAAGCTCGACCTCTAAGCGGATTAAGAGTTAGTTAAGACCCCGCCGGCGCATGCCGGCGGGGTTTTTTAATTCCGCACGTAGCGGTGCGCTTGGGGCGAAACACCTCCGGCTTTCTCGCTGAGAAGCACATAGGTTCCGTCGACAAGCCACGCAAAAATTTCGCCCTGGGCCTCTTGCTCGGTGTACGGGAGCCGCGTCGGAACCCGCTGCAGCACGTCGCAAGCCGCCTCACTGGGCGCTGCATCCCAGTAGTACAGACGGCCGTAGCTGCGCACCACGATCGGCGATCGGCCATTGGGCAGCTGCAGGCGGTCCGCTGCGGTCGTCATGTATAAGGGCAGGTCACCGAGGTACTTCGCGGTATCTCCGCCCAACGTCGGCTCAGCTGGAAGCACATAAAGCCGGTTGCGCATGTCGCGCTTCGACACGAGGTAAATCCGGCCGTCAGGGTCAGCAAACATCGATTCGACGTCGCGCGGGCCGTCAGCATAGAGGTAGGTCCACACCTTCGACGTCGTCGGTTGATGGCTTTGCACGGCGGAACCTGCGGTATCGATTCCTGTGGGCTCTGGGAGCGCATAAACCCGGCGCATCGGACGAAGCCCGTTGTTGTCGCCAATTTCGCCGATTCCTAACCACCGCTGTCCGCTAGCATCGGTCCAATGGGCCAGATCCTCCCAGTCTTCGTTGGTCCAGCCCGTGGCGAGCTGCAGCCGACTCATCACCCGACCGTTGCGCACGTCCACGAGGTAGAGCATGGGTCCAGCTCCGCCGTCCTCAATCACCCAGATCGCGTGCGGAGCCCACGAGCAGTGCACAGCCCCAGACGCCTCATCCAGCGCCACAAACCCAGTGCTCAAGCGCGGAACCGTATCAAAGCCCGGCTGCACCGCTAGCGACGTGACGTCGTAGTTTACCGAAAAGGGAACGTAGGGTTCGGGCTGGGGCTCGCGGCAGGACTGGGCGGCAGCTACTGCCGGCAGGAGACTCCAGAGAATGAGGTTGGTTGGGCGCATGCACAAACCTACAAACTTGATGTTTTGGTAACGTTAGGCCCTGTGCCCGAGTCTATCTTTAAGTATGATCTACCGCACCAGCCTTTTCGGCCTTGCCCTCGCGGCCCTCGCGAGCTGCCAACCTTCGGCGGAACCGGCTACTTCGGCCCCTGTCACTTATCCCGCGCGCACCGAGGCCCCCATCTTTCGAAGCCTCATTTTTGGCGACTGGGGACGTATGGGCATTGACCCGCAAATGCAAACCGCCAGCGAAATGGCAGACTATGCCCGCGAATTTCCGCTCGACTTTATCGTGAGCACGGGCGACAACTTCTACGACAACGGCGTCACTGGGGTCGACGACCTCCACTGGACCCACTCGTTTGAAAAGGTGTACCGCGACTCAAGCTTGTTTGCGCCATGGTACGTCGTGCTGGGCAACCACGACTACCGCGGAAGCATTGAGGCCCAAATGGACTACCGGTCGCCGAATTCCGACCGCTGGAAGATGCCCGCCAAAAACTACGTAAAGACCTGGGCCCGAGACGGCGTTAAGCTGGCGATGGTGTTTATTGACACCTCGCCGACCGAAGACCAGTACTACGACGAAGAGAAGTACCGCCGCGTCTGGCAAGAGGATTCCGCGGCGCAAAAGGCATGGTTCCGCGCCGTCATGGATACGTTGAAGGCCGACTTCCGCGTCGTGGTGGGCCACCACCCCCTTTATTCGGGCGGAAAGCGCATGGGCGCCAAAACCCAAAGCCACCTCGACCACTGGGGGCCGCTTTTTGCCAAGTACCGGGTTCGTACCTACTTATGCGGTCACGAGCACGACCTGCAGCATATTCAGGCCACACTTACGGAGGGGCACTCGCTGGACCATGTGGTGACCGGTGCCGGAAGCGAAATCCGCGAAACCGGTGAAATTCAGCACGGTGCTTACGAGGGCGATCAGGCCCAAACAATTTTTTCATTAGCTGCCAACGGATTTATGACTTTAGACGTGCACCGCGACGCCGCGGTCGCTACCTTGTGGTCCGGTGGACAGCCCGTACACCAATTCACTATTAAACCCGACAACCTATGAGCCAGCCTACTGCCCAGCAGATTCTCGACACCCTTTGCGATGCCTACGGCACCACGTTGGCCGAAGTCATGTCGAACCTCGATGCCGAATCAGATATTCCGGCCGACGTTCAAGCCGCCGAAGAAGTCATGAAAATGGTCTTCAGCGGAATCATCAACGAGGCGTTTGACGAGGGCCGCGCCCGCACCGTCGAAATGGAAGAAGACGACCGATTCGGCGTACTTATCGACGAAGACTTTCTCGAAGAGATCGGATTTGAACTCGATTTCGACGAAGTCGACGAAGACGAAGAAGAATAACCCAAATTTTACCTACACCTAAGCTTGCGGCACGTGCTTTGTTATCAGAAGCTCGGAACCGCTTCTCGCTCTGCGTTTCGTAGTGTGTTAAGGTGTTAAGGTATACTGGTTCCCCTAGAAGCCCGCAGAAATGCGGGCTTTTTTGGTACTTTTAAGGATGGTTCGGTCGAAGTCCGTTTTTTGGTTTATTGCATTAATTGCGCTGGTTTTTACCATTTGGCAAAAGCCTTGGACGGAACGTCGGGGTTACGTGCGCAACCAGGTCATTTCGTACGATGTGGCGGGCTACTACGCCTACCTCCCGATGGTGTTTATTGAGGGCGACGTGCGGCTCGAAAAGCCCTGGAAGTACGACATGATCCAACTCGTCGGCGTGCACGAACACCCCGAATCGGGAGGGCGCCACCTCAAGTTCACCATGGGCATGGCCGTGCTCTACGCGCCGTTTTTTGCCGCTTCCCACGCGTACACCCTCGCCGTGAATCCCTCAGAGGCCCACGGGTTTTCAATGCCCTACCGCGTCGGAATCGCCCTCGCCGGCCTCTTCTACCCGCTATTGGGTCTGTCGCTGCTTCGGCGGGTGCTGCGCCACTACGTTCCCGATGCGGCCATTGCCTGGACGCTCGTCGCGCTCTTTTTGGGCACTAACCTCTTTTACTACGGAACCTACCGCGGCGCCATGAGCCACGGGGCCACCTTCATGCTCACCGCGGCGATGCTGTTTCACGCCGACCTCTGGCGCCGGCGCGAACAGGCCTGGCGACTGCTCGTGCTCGGAGCCCTCGCGGGCCTCATCGTACTGATCCGTCCGGTAAACATTCTGATTCCGCTGGCGGTCGCCGCAATGTTTACCCTCGACGGCCGCCTCCCCACGGGACTTCTGACCGAAAAGCGCTTGGCTCGGGCCGTGGCTGTGGCTGTGGCCGTCGGAATTCCGCAGTTGATCTACTGGAAGCTCAGTACCGGCCACTGGATCCTGTGGTCCTATGGCGCTGAGGGTTTTTTTTGGTCGGAACCCGCCTGGATCCAAGGCCTATTCAGCTGGCGCAAAGGATGGATGCTGTACACTCCGATGGCCGCGTTTATGATCTTCGGGTTTTGGGGGCTTGCTCGCAAAAAACCTACATGGGGACTGGTGGTGGGGCTCTACCTCATTGTTCATACCTACGTCACGTTCTGCTGGTGGGCTTGGTGGTACGGTGGAAGCTTTGGATCCCGCCCCATGATTGATGCGTACGCCCTGCTTTCCATTCCGTTAGCCGTGTATGTTCAACGGATCCAAGAAAAGTCCACGAATTGGCTGCGGCGTATTAGTTTGGCCTCGTTGGTGGCCGTCGTTGTGCTCAACCTCTACCAAACTGTCGCATACAGTTTTAGCTTCATTCATTACGACAGCATGTCGCGAGAAGCCTACTTTGAAGTACTTCAAACGTTTGACTATCCCCGCAAGGAGTCCCTCGACGCGCCCGACTACGAGGCGGCGCTGGAGGGCCGGGCTGAGCGCTACTAAATAAAAAAACCCGCCGAGCTTGCGCTCGGCGGGCATTTATCGATCGACTCTGCTTAGTGGCGAATTAGCTTCGCAGTATGCACTCCGCGCTCGGTGTGCAGTCGTACGAAGTAGGCTCCGGGCGCCCACAAAGCACTGGGAAGTTCCACTTCTTCAGCATTGAGCGAACTAGTAAATACGGGCCGTTTGCGCATAAATTGGCACGGTGAGCACTAGGCTCAGCAACCCGAGGATGCGGGCAACTAACTTCATAAAGGAGCGTTTAGGTCCCTGTAAAGTACGGATTTTCGGAATACTACGGGAACGCGACCGTCCAGCGACCGCTCGCTACGCGGGCATGAAATGCTTCGGCCAGCTTTGCCGTGAGCGGTCCGCCCTGGCCACTGCCGATGCGTCGCCCGTCCACCTCAACCACGGGGGTGAGTTCGCCCATGGTTCCGGTGCCGAAGGCCTCATCGGCCGTGTAGAGTTCGGTCAGCGAAAGGTCGCGTTCCTCAGTCGGAATCCCCAACTCACGCCCCAGCTCCAGCACGATTCCGCGCGTGATTCCTGGAAGGCAGTTGGTCGCGTGCGGCGTAAGCAAGTGACCGCCCCGGATCATGAAGATGTTGGTTCCGTTCATCTCGGCCACAAATCCGCGCTCGTCGAGCATCAGGGCGTCGTCGGCCCCCGCGACGTTGGCCTGAATCTTTGCCAAAATGTTGTTGATCAGGTTGTTGTGGTGAATTTTGGAGTCCACAAACTGCGGACTGTTGCGGCGAATCGCCGACGTCACGATGCGCACTCCCGCAGAGTTGTCGTAGACCGGCTTCTTCCACTCGGCCAGCACGATAAGGGTGCAGCCCTTTTGGTTGAGGCGCGGATCCATTCCTGAGGTAATCTTCTCGCCGCGCGTCAGGGTGAGGCGAATGTGGCTGTCGCCCCGCATGCCATTCGCTCCAAGCGTTTGAAATACTGCGGAACGGACTTCGTCCCGTGTCGGGACGTTGGCGAAGGCCATCGCGTGGGCCGAAGCAAACAATCGGTCGAGGTGGTAGTCAAGGGCAAAAATCCCGTTGGCATAAACCCGAAGGCCCTCCCAGACCGCGTCACCCCCTTGAACGGAGGAATCGAATACGCTCACTTTTGCCTGGTCGCGGGGCCAGAGGCGGTCGCCGACCCAGACCTGCAGGTTGGCATTTTGGGGATTGAACGTTTGAAGCATTTGAAACGAATTTAGTCAAGGGTAAGGGCGTGCGGCGCCAACTGTGCGTACCACGGAGCGGCATCTTCGGCTAAGGCCTCGAGGTGTTCAGCCATTCGAGCGGGTTCAGGAGCCGCCGGGCCAAAGCCGGTGGACTGATGCACTTGAGCATACCAATGCGGAGCCCATGCCCCGTCGAAGGGCTTGGGGCCAGCCGGCCACGAAAGCTGTTCCGGTCGAAACTCAAGGTCCAGCGCCGCACACAGCTTCTGAAATCCGCGACCGGGATCCCTCAGGAGTTGGTCCGAGTCGACCACCACGTATTGGGAGCCCATCGACTGAAGCTGGTTCAGCGCCTCAAGCTGCTCGCGCAGCGCCACGTCGCGAAGCTGCACGTCCGGAACAACCTTGGCAAACGAGGCGATGACCTTGCGAGGACTTCGGATCCACAGAATGTGCTTCCAGCCCGCCGCGGGGGTGAGGTCCACGCCGTCCATGTGGTGCGCCATGTTTTTGAGGTACACCGGTTGGGGGTGCCCCGCGATCTGAGCCCAAACCTCGGCTGGATCGTTAGGCTGGCTCCCCAAAACGTCCGCACGTCCGGGATGGTCCGCGCCCGTTCGCGCCAAGTACGCCGCATAAAAAGGCTCGTCGACTACCGACCAGCCCGGCCGCTGGGCAAAGCTGTACATCAGTGCAGTAGAAACGTTTCGGGGTCCCGAAAGGGCGTGTACGTAGCTCATTCCGAGTGCCCAAAAGGAATATTATGGTACAGTAGCACATTCCACTGCACCGACGTCGCGGATTGCGTCGTTTGAGCCATCGCTCCAAATTCCATTCTCATATACCGTGAAAATGGGTAGCCAATTCCGCCAAAAAAACGATTGCGGTCAAACAAACCATCGGCACTCGGCTGCATAAAGAGCTCGTTGTATATCGATACATAGGGAACCCGAGTGCCCTGTTCGCCGCGATAAATCGGGGTGTTCAGCTGCACAAAGTAGCGAAGTCGATGGGCCAGCTCGCTACCCATTAAGCGCTGCTCAACCCGAACACGATGCCGTAGTGTTGCGCGTTGCCATTGGTGCGTGCTCATGAACTGTTCAAAAATTCGAAACTCAAACCGCGGCTCTTGATTCGCCACCTGCGTGGGGATGCCTGCTGCACCCAACATCACACTTTGGTGGTCGTTTATCGTTCGCTGTAGCCCAAGCCGCAGCATGGTTTGGATTTGATGCTGAGGCTCAGAATTAATGCGCTGCTGGACGTCCGTAAAAACGGCCCATTTCGGCGCTACCTCATAGGTGCCAAAGTAAATTGCCCACAGTCCTAGGGGGTCGGTCTGGGCCGACAGCGGAACGCTTAAAATTAAAAGGGCCGCAACGCGAATCCGCAGAACCCATGCTATTTTTAAAAAGTACACGTCGAAAAGTTACGCTAAATTGGGATTATGAAAATGTTTGCAACACTCTTAGTGCTCACCCTTGTCCTTGGTTTATCTGTTGCGTGCGGATCCGCCAAAAGCGCATCTGCCATCAATTTGACCGCGGCCCAAGAGAAATACCCCGGGTACAGTATGGCGGATTTCACGGCCGGACAAGCACTGTATGCTGCAAACTGCGGGCGCTGCCACCTCGCCTATGCGCCAGGCTCACACACTGAAGAGCAATGGGCGAAATGGGTTCCAAAAA
>DMDX01000124.1:0-3899 GCA_003451355.1 Cryomorphaceae bacterium | reverse complement strand
CCATTGGTTGAGCCAGTTAAAAAATTCGTGCTGCCACACCAACGCGTTCTGCGGGCTCAGCACCCAGTGGCCTTCCTCGGGGAAGTACAGAAATCGAGACGGAATTCCGCGCAGCTGAGCCGCTTGGTACGCCTCCATGCCTTGGTTGAGCGGAACCCTAAAGTCGTTGCCCCCGTGAATCACGAGCAGCGGAGCCGTCCACTTGTCCACGTGGTTTTTGGGGTTGAATTCGCCGTAGGACTTGGGCTGGGGCTTGTCCCAGTAGGCGCCGCCCAAGTCGTGGTTGGCAAAAAACAGCTCCTCGGTGGTGCCGTACCAGCTGTCCATGTTAAAGAGTCCGCAGTGCGAAATCAGGGCCTTGAACCGGCCTTCGTGAATGCCTGCGAGCTGGTAGACGCTGTAGCCGCCGTAGCTGGCGCCCACGGCTCCGAGGCGTTCGGCGTCCACGTAGGGCTCGGCCGCCACCGCGTCAATCGCCGCGAGGTAGTCCTTCATCGCCTGACCGCCCCAGTCGCCTGAGATTTGCTCGTTCCATTCGCGGCCAAAGCCCGGAACTCCGCGGCGGTTCGGCGCGACCACGATGTAGCCCTGAGCTGCCATCGCTTGAAAGTTCCAGCGGAAGCTGTAGAACGCGCTCACCGTACTCTGCGGTCCGCCCTGGCAGTACAGCAGGGCTGGGTACTTCTTTGCAGGGTCAAAATTCGGCGGGTACATCACCCACGTCAGCATTTTTTTGCCGTCACTCGTCGGAATCCAGCGCTTCTCGACCTTGCCGCGCGCAATCTTGGCGTAGTCGGCGTCGTTCACGTGAGTCAGAGCCACCGGAGCTTTGCCGGCCAGTTTGTACAGCTCGTTCGCTTGGTTCTGGTCCATGCGCTCGGCGACGAGCGACTTGCCCGCGTAGGCGAATCCGCCAAAGTCATAGTCGCCCGAGGTTAGCGCCGTCACAGCCACCTTGGCGCCCTTGAGCTCGAGGCGAATCAGTTGGTGCGACGCCTCTTGGGTCACGTTGAGCACCAAACTCGAGGGGCCCACCCACTTGAGGTCGTTGACGTACTCACCTGCCACGTCGATACGGCGAGGCTGCGCGCCCGGCGTGCTGAGGTCGAGCAGGTGGAGCTGGTTGACGTCGGACTCGTAGCCGTCAGTGGGCATCGCCGTGAAGGCCAGCGTTTTGCCGTCGGGTGAGATGCGGGGGTTTCCGTCGTAGCCACTCAGGCCCGGGAGCTCCGTGGTCTTCGACGTAGCCACGTCGTAGCGATAGAGTTTTGAATCGGTGTGCAGCGCGAACTCCTTGCCGCTGCTAAGCTTGGCCGAATAGACGATGAACGACCCGTCGGGGCTGAGGTCGAAGGACTCGGATCCGCCAAACGGAGGCAGCGGCGAATGGCCGCGCACGCCCTTGAGAATGTCGGTGTACTCCGTGGCCGGATTGGGTGCGTCGGGAAAAACGTGCGCAAACGCCACGTGGTTGTAGTGGTAGTCCGTCCAGCTATCCCAGTGGCGGTACATCAGGTCGTCAAAAACGGCATAGTTGGCCTTGGGGGCCTCAGGGTGGCGCTCGAGTGGAGTTTGGTCGAGCTTTTCACGCGTCACAAATGCCACGATCCACTGGCCGTTGGCTAGCTCGCGAAGCTTGACGTCACTGGCCCCGCCCGGAACATCCAAGTGCACCCGGACATCGCTGCCGTCGAGGGCGCGTGACTTGAGTTTGCCTTGGTGCACGTAGGCGACACGGGTTCCGCCTTTGACAAAAGTGGCACTCAGTTCCGACCCGGGGTCCGCAGCAAGGCTGCGCGTTTCGCCAGTCGCCGCATTCACCAAAAAGAGGTCGCGGTTGCCCTTATTGGCCTCGAGGTCGTAGCGTGTCACGCCGTAGGCAACCCATCCGCTCGAAGCAGCATCGTCGAGGCTCACGCGGCCGAGCGACCAAAGGAGTTCAGGGGTCATAACGGCTTGGGCCGAGGCGGCGGCTGACGCGAGCACGAGCCCGCTAAAGAGTAGTTTCTTCATGCCGTTAAGGTAGCACACCCTCTGGGAAGCGCAAGTAGTCCCTAGATTTGAACCTCAATCATGGAACACACCGCCCTCATCACCAACGAAGCCGTCGTTTTTGGCCTCCTCATGGCCGTACTCGGCGGAATCTTCTGGGCCGCCAGCGAGCCCCGATTCAAAAAATTCTTCAGCATTGTTCCGGCGCTGCTGCTGTGCTACTTCGTGCCGTCGCTGCTCACCAATACCGGGTTGGTTCCCAAGGACACCCACATTTACTTCATCGCGTCGCGCTATTTGCTTCCGGCCTCGCTCGTATTGCTGACCATCAGCATCGACCTCAAAGCGGTGCTGGGCCTGGGGCCCAAGGCGCTTATCATGTTTTTCACTGCGACCGCCAGCATCATCGTCGGTGGCCCTCTCGCGCTGCTTGTCGTCTCGTGGATTTCACCTGAGACCGTGGGCGGAGCCGGCCCCGAGGCCGTCTGGCGCGGACTCTCTACCATTGCCGGATCCTGGATCGGCGGCGGAGCCAACCAAGCCGCCATGTTCGAGGTTTACAAGCCGAGCGGAGCGCTCTATTCCGCCATGATTACCGTGGACGTCGTCGTCGCCGAAGTGTGGATGGCCATCATCCTTCTGGGTGCCGCGAAATCCGACCGCGTCGACGCTTGGCTCAAAGCCGACAATCGGGCGGTCAAGGAACTACAAGGCCAGATGGAAGACTTCATTGCCCGCACGTCCAAGATTCCGACCCTGGCCGACGCCATGAAAATCCTCGGAATCGCCTTTGGCGCCGTGGCCCTAAGCCACGCTGCCGGAGACTTTCTTGCGCCATGGTTCACCGAACACGCCCCCTACACGGCCAACTTCAGCCTCACCAGCGACTTCTTTTGGATCGTCATCGTTGCGACCACCGTGGGGCTGCTCCTTTCGCTTACTCCGGCGCGCAAGCTCGAAGGCGTCGGAGCCAGCCGCTGGGGATCGGTCTTCATCTACATCCTTGTGGGCAGTATCGGAATGAAAATGGACCTCATGGAAGCCCTCAGCCAGCCCGGCCTCATCGGCGTGGGCGCAGTGTGGATGCTGATCCACGTCGTTATTTTGATCGCGGTGGCACGCCTCATCAAGGCTCCGTTCTTTTTTGTGGCCGTGGGCTCAAAGGCCAATATTGGCGGAGCCGCTTCGGCCCCCGTCGCCGCTGCCGCGTTTCACCCATCGCTGGCTCCAGTCGGTGTCCTCTTGGCGGTTTTGGGCTATGCCCTCGGAACCTACGGTGGATGGCTCACCGGCCTCCTCATGTACGCGGTGTCGGGCGACCCTAGCCCGATTATGCTGCCCTAACGGGGAGCTCACTTCGCGCACTTAAATCGAAAGCGCGTCCGAAGCGACCTTGTACGTCGGATCCTCGAGCACATTGACCTCAATAATCGCCTCTGCATTTTTGAGCAGCTGGCGGCAGTCCGCACTAAGGTGGCGCAGGCGCAGCGTTTTACCCTGCTTGGCGTAGCGCTCTGTCACGCGATGGAGTGCCTCAATCGCCGACATGTCGGCCACGCGGCTTTCGGCAAAATCAACGATCACCTCGCTCGGATCCCCCAGCACGTCAAACTTCTCATTAAAGGCGGCCACCGACCCAAAAAAGAGCGGACCATAAATCTCGTAGTGCTTCACTCCATTCGCGTCGATGTGTTTGCGTGCACGGATTCGCTTTGCGTTGTCCCAAGCAAAAACCAAGGCCGCAATCACCACCCCAATGAGTACTGCCAGCGCCAAGTTGTGCACAACCACCGTCACTAGGGTCACCAAAATCATGACGGCAATGTCGCTCTGTGGCATGCGGCGAAAGGTCTTGAGGCTTGCCCATTCAAAGGTTCCGATTGAGACCATAATCATCAAGCCAGTCA
>DMDX01000032.1:18530-21730 GCA_003451355.1 Cryomorphaceae bacterium | reverse complement strand
GGTAATCGGGCTATAGAGCGCATGAGTATAAGGGAGCTTTACTGTGAGACCTACAAGTCGAGCAGTTGCGAAAGCAGGTTCAAGTGATCCGGTGGTTGAATGTGGAATCGCCATCGCTCATAGGACAAAAGGTACGCTAGGGATAACAGGCTGATCGCGCCCAAGCGTTCACAGCGACGGCGCGGTTTGGCACCTCGATGTCGGCTCATCACATCCTGGGGCTGGAGAAGGTCCCAAGGGTTCGGCTGTTCGCCGATTAAAGTGGTACGCGAGCTGGGTTCAGAACGTCGCGAGACAGTTCGGTCTCTATCTACTATGGGCGTTAGAAATTTGAGGGGAGCTGACATTAGTACGAGAGGACCGTGTCGGACGCACCTCTAGTGTACCTGTTGTGGCGCCAGCTGCATCGCAGGGTAGCTATGTGCGGATGGGATAAGCGCTGAAAGCATATAAGCGCGAAGCCCACCCCAAGATGAGATTTCTCTTAAGGGTCGTTCAAGACTAGGACGTTGATAGGCTATAGGTGTAAAGGCAGTAATGTCATAGCCAAGTAGTACTAATTACCCGTGGATTCGAACCAGGATATGTTTTGTGTTGCTTCCAATGTGTCAATGATAAAAACTTTGTAAAAACATGGTGGTTATTGCAACGGGGATCACCTCTTCCCATTCCGAACAGAGTCGTTAAGCCCGTTTGCGCCGATGGTACTAGTACGCTGGGAGAGTAGGTCGCCGCCATACTTATACAGAAACCCCCGCTAACGCGGGGGTTTTTTGTTTTAATTCGCATCATATTTGTACTTATGAATTGCACGTACCGCCTTCGCTCTCTTTGTGCATGGGCGGTTTTTTTGTGTCCAGAGATTTCGGTGCTGGCTCAAGACGCAGTAAAGGATTCCGCATTAGTACGCGAAGTCCGAATGCAGGATACGCTTAGACCTGTTCCATGGAATATTTCGGTGTGGGATGGTGAGTCATTTCGGAGTGAGGGTTCAGACGATCGTGTACTACGCACACCCTTGATTCCCGCTACGGTGGGCGTAAGCGCGCTTGGAAGTTCCGCGTGGGATTTTAGTCTAGGTCTTTTGGGTTCTTCGATACCGGTGGGTGTTCCATATTGGATGAATGCAGTGCGGGAGGTTCCTCAAGATTGGAATGTTCGCAAAGGACCCTTGCCCGTGGTCGATTGGGTGGGGGAGTCAGCACACGGCCGTGGCCAAGAGTTCGGCGTAGTCGCGAGTGCGTCACCCAAGTACTACCAGCATTTTTGGGTAGATTTTCGCCGCTTGCAAATGAGTGGTGGTTTGCTGACTGAGGACCACTTTCGGGATCGCTTGCGCACCTCCTTTTGGGGTAGAGATTCCGCACGAACATGGAATTACAGTGTTCAGGTTGGGTTACAGCGCACTTTGGATGGCGAGGCCGGCGGAGTGGTGGATGTAGCGCAACTGACCGAGGCTGAGTTTTGGCAACCCAATCGGGATCTGGTGACGACGCGCTGGAGCCAAGCTGAGCGTGCGGGCCAGTCGGGTCAGGTACGGGCGGAATGGATTCATGCGCGAAGTCAGTTGGGCGTAGAGCTGAATTGGAGCCATAATCGATCCGGATTCCAGGGATCAGGGTTGTCTGTAGATTCTATCTTATACGAGGTGCTTGACGTGCGTGTGGTACGCACCGATGGTGCACGTTGGTCTGAGCCCGCAATGCGCGGTGTCAGTGTGATTGATGTGCTACCTAGGGTGCGATCAAAGTGGTCAGCGGGAGTACGCCTTGTCAATGCCCAGTTTTGGGAAAGTGGGGTTTGGCAAAGGCCGAGTCACGTTCCAAGATGGTCGCCAGTGGGGTCTTGGGAGTTCCCTGGACGTCGGAACAGGTTACGGGCAGATGTTGATGTCTTGGGACAGGCGGTTGAGTTCCGCTACGGTCGACAGCGGTGGTTGAATTTTGGGTCCAATCCGTGGTTGGAGTTGGAGTTGGCGCAGCGGTGGACAATGCCATGGCAGGGAAGTGCGGTTTTGCACGTCCGAAGTGGAGCGCTCGAGGTCAAGCCTTGGGAGCAACTCATTGTTCGCGCCCAGGTTAGTAGCAGTGATCCGATGCTTTCGGTGGTGGACTGGTCGGATGCTAGTGCGACGTGGGTTGCCCGAGATTCTTGGGCAATGCTCGGAGTGGACTGGAAGGGTCGCGTGAACCTTTCACGGAACTGGTCGGTACGCGCTTTGGCTCAGGGTCGCTGGGCTTCTTCGCCTGAATTGGGACTTGCTCCTGGTTATGGGGAGCTCGGACTGGTGTATTCGGCAAAGGTTCCGAATTTATACCCCGGAATGCGTGTACAGTTGGAGCTTCAGGGCCAGGGATGGACGGGAGGCTGGCAGCGCCCCGTATGGGTAGCAGAAAAGGGATTGTTTGGATATTCCCAAGGTGACCAGCCGATGCCTGCGGGCGGATTAGTGCACGCTGCAGCTATGGTGTACCTCGGAGAGGCACAGCTTGGTGTGATTGCACAGAATGCCAACCAAGGATGGGTTCCGAACACGGTGTTTGTGGCCCAAAATTATCCGGTTCCGCCGGCCACGCTGCGGTGGTTTCTGCGGTGGAGAATGTTTGAGTAGTCGCTTAAAACGGCGGGTATTCGTCGCCCTCGTTGGGTTCGACGTTGTTCATTTTAGACTCAAACAATGCGTCTTTGCTGGAGCTTGCTCCTGATGTTGACGGCCCTCTCGAGTTGTAGCCGGAGTCCAAGTCAGAGAATCGAGCCATTGACGCTTCAAATCGCAGGCGAACGTTTTCAAGAGATCCGTTTCGGTGCTTGGCAATGATGAGTTCTGCTTGACCGTCGGCAGGCACTCCTGAATCGTCGTCCCATTCGTGGATTCCGTAGTATTCCGGACGGTAGATGAATGACACAATGTCAGCATCTTGTTCGATAGCCCCCGATTCACGTAGATCAGAAAGAAGTGGGCGCTTGGAGCCGCCGCGGGTTTCGACCGCACGCGAGAGCTGTGACAAGGCGATAACCGGAATATCGAGCTCTTTCGCAATGGATTTGAGGGCGCGTGAAATGGACGAGATTTCTTGTTCGCGGTTTCCGCCAGATTTGGTATTACCTGCGGTCATCAGCTGGAGGTAGTCGATGATGATGATCCCGATCTTATGCTGCGATACGAGACGGCGGCATTTAGCGCGCAGGTCAAAAATGCT
>DMDX01000032.1:0-18305 GCA_003451355.1 Cryomorphaceae bacterium | reverse complement strand
GTATCTAGGTTGCCACGGCGAAGTTTTTCAGCTCCAATACCCGTCTCTGAAGAAATCATACGAGTAATCAGTTGGACAGAAGACATTTCGAGACTAAAAACGGCTACCGGGATTTTGTGCGAAATGGCGATGTTTCGCGCCATGCTTAGTACGAAGGCAGTTTTACCCATACCCGGGCGGGCAGCCAAGATTACTAGGTCGGAATTTTGCCATCCAGAAGTCACGCGGTCCAAATCTCTGAATCCACTCGGGACCCCAGAAAGTCCTTCGCGCTGCGAGATGGCAGAAATGCGATCTAGCGCTTGCTTAACGAGGTTGAGTGAGGATTCGTAGTTCCGCTTGAGGTTGCCTTGGGAGACGCTGAACAAGGACTGTTCAGCGCTGTCCAATAGGTCAAGGACATCTGTGGACTCGTCGTAGGCTTTCTCGGTGAGCTCTGAGGCGATGCGAATTAGTTCGCGCTGAATGTGCTTTTGAACAACGATCCGCGCGTGGTATTCAATGTGGGCAGACGACGAAACACGGGTACTGAGGTTGATCAGCTTGGCTTCTCCTCCGATGCGCTCGAGCTGGCCCGCTTTGCGAAGTGCTTGTGCGACCGTCAGAATGTCGACGGGCTGAGATTCAGAAAATAGATCTTTAACAACTGAAAATACCGCTTGGTGCGCGTCGACGTAAAAGGTTTCGGGGGTCAGGATGTCAATGACCTTTGACAGGGCATTGCGGTCAATGAGGAGCGAGCCGAGGACTGCTTCTTCGAGCTCAATCGCTTGGGGGGGGAGCTTACCGGCCGTAGATGGCAGGGCCACACTACCCGGGTTGGGGCGGCGTGCGGAGGTGCGCTGCAATGGCTGGTTGGCTTCCATGGTTGGTCGTTATGCGGTTTCGTAGACTCCCATTGCGCTGAACTTGTCCATGCGTAGGGTGATGCGTTCGTGCGGATCCAATGCTTGGAGTACGCGGTAGTGCTTGAGGATTTCGTGCTTGAGCGTCGCGAACATTGCCTCGGGATCGCGGTGGGCTCCTCCGAGGGGCTCGGGTACGATTCCGTCGATGAGTTTGTTCTCGAGCATGTCCGGTGCCGTGAGCTTGAGTGCTTCAGCTGCCGTGATTTTGTAGTCCCAACTGCGCCACAAGATGGACGAGCAGGATTCGGGACTGATCACAGAGTACCACGTGTTCTCGAGCATGAGTACGCGGTCGCCAACGCCGATTCCGAGGGCTCCGCCTGAGGCGCCTTCGCCGATGATGATGCAGATGACCGGAACTTTGAGGCGGGTCATTTCCATGATGTTGCGCGCGATGGCCTCACCTTGGCCGCGTTCTTCGGCTTCAAGTCCAGGGAAGGCCCCTGGTGTATCGATAAGCGTTACGATGGGACGTCCAAACTTCTCGGCTTGCTTAAACATGCGAAGTGCTTTGCGGTAGCCTTCGGGATTGGCCATTCCGAAGTTTCGGAGCTGGCGCATTTTGGTATTTACACCTTTTTGCTGGCCAACAAACATGAATGATTCGCCATCGAGCCATCCCCATCCGCCGACCATCGCCTTGTCGTCTTTGACGTGGCGGTCGCCGTGAAGTTCGGTGAACTGACCGCCCGTCATTGACTCAATGTAGGCGAGTGTGTACGGACGGTTCGGGTGGCGGCTGAGCTGAACGCGCTGCCATGGACTTAGTCCTGCGGCGAGTTCGTGAAAGGTAGCATCGCGCTTGCTGCGCAGTTCTTCAATGGACTGCACCATCGATACTCCGGTCTCGAGGTCGAGGGCCTCGGCCTTGGCAATTTGCTCGTCGAGTTCGCGGATGGGCGCTTCAAAATCTAAGTATTCCATAGGATGTGCTGAAGGGGTCAAACCTACGACTTTTTGCCGGCGGATGGGGTGGATGTGGATAACTTCAGGCGGTTCCGCCGCTGAATCCAGGCATTTGCCAAAAGCATGCTGAGAACCACGGCGAAGCCTAGGTAGAACAGGGTTGGCATGGCTTCGTCCGCCCCAAAAACGAGGAGGGCGAGGATGATTCCGTAGATGGGTTCCATCGAAATGGCGAGCACGACCGTGAAGGGGCTGAGGTAGCGCATAATGCGTACGGACTGCACAAAGGCGAAGGCGGTGCAAAAGCTCGCCAAAATCGCGAGGTAGAACCAGTCGCTTGGACTCGGAGCGGCAAGGACGTGGGAGAGGTTCGTCGTTGCAGCTAGGACGACGCTTAGGCCCACAAAGCCCGCCAGGAGTTCCCAAAACGAGATCGAGGCAGGTTCCATTTGGCGCACGATGCGGCCGTTCAAGACTGAAAAAAGTGCAGAAAGTCCGGAGCTGGTGAGGCCCACCGCGATCGCAAGGCCTTGACCTTCCACAGATCCGATGACAAGGAGAAGGCCCACGACGACTCCGAAGCTAACGGCAACTTCGGCCCAAGAAATGCGGCGTTTAAAGATGAGCGGCTCGAGAAAGGCGGTAAACAAGGGCCCTGTGGACAAGCAGGCCAGGGTTAGCGAAATGTTGGAGAGTTTGATGGCGGCGTAAAATGTGATCCAGTGGATCATGAGCACGATGCCGTTTAGACCTAAGATCCAGCCGAGGCGAGAAGTGGGTATGCGTTGGATTCGTTCGCCGAGCAGTCGCTGGTAGCCCCACAAAAATCCGATGGCCAGCATGATGCGCAGCCACACGAGGTCCAGTGCGCCAATTGAAATGAGGCGTCCGAGGACTCCAGTGAAGCCCCAGATGAGGACGATAAAGTGCATCCAAGCGTAGTGAATGCCCACTGGGTCGTGGTCGTTAGGGCGCAGTACCGACATGGGGCAAAACTACTTACTTCGGTGCCCTTTGGTAGAGGTAGACGGTCAGGGTTCCGAATACGAGGTTCGGAAGCCAAATGGCCAAGAGCGGTGGGGTGTTGAGGGCCATCATGCTCATGCTCCCGAGCTGCATAAAGAAGATGTAGACCACGACAAACAGAAGTCCCAGGGCAATGGGCGCTCCTAGGCCGCCCCGGCGCTTTGCCGAAGAGAGCGAGAAGGCCATGACCACCAAGATGAACATCGAGAAGGGGTAGGCGGTGCGGCGGTACCACTCGGCCTCGTGCCAGGCGACGGCCTCGGATCCGCTGAGTCGTTCTTGTGCGAGAAAGCGAAGCAGCTGCGGAGAAGTCATGGTCTCGGTGCGGCGCTGGTCGGGGTTGAGCAGCGTGGGTTTGAAGGCGAAGTTGGAGTCAAGCGTTCGCCCGAGCGTGACATCACTCATGCTTTGGTCGGCAAAGGTTCGGCGTTCCCAGTTGTCGAGTTTCCAGGTCTGCGCGATGGTGTCGTAGCGCAAGTAGTCCCCGCGGAGTTTGCTGACGAGCTTGCTGCCGTCAAAGACTTCGTAGCTGAAGTGGTATCCGGCTTTGCGCTCGGGACTCCAGGTTTCGAGGTAGATGTAGTGACCGGGCAAAATTTGGCGGTGAATATTGATCGGGCGCTTCGGGGCCACGTCTTGGACGTAGCGGTCTTCGAATGCGAGCCGCGCAATGTTGCTTTGCGGAACCACAAAGTGGCTGAGGAGCATCATGAAACTGAAGACGATTCCGGCTCCGAGGGCAAAGGGAAGAAGCAAGCGCCGAAAGGGCAAGCCGCCCGCCAGAATGGCCATGAGCTCAGAGCGGTTCGCAAGGCGCGCCGTGGCGTAGACCGTCGACAAAAAGAGGATGAGCGCGCTGAACGTGGATCCGTAGTACAGAATGAAGTGACCGTAGTAGTGCTGAAGTGCGAATCCGACGGTGATGCCCTGGTTGAGAAAGTTGTCAATTTTCTGAGAGATGTCAAAGACGACGGCGATGGCCATAATCAGCACCATGAACAGCGCATAGGTTCCGAGGAACTGCCCGAGGAGGTAGCGGTCAATGCGAAGCAGGGGGCGGTTCATCAATGGCTCGTTGGCTTGTTGGCAAGGGTGGCTTGTTGGCTCGTTAGCAAGGTTGGCTCGCTGGTAAAATTAGCTCGTTGGCGGCGCTGCAAACCGGTTACAGGCGACGGGTGAGTTGGGGTACCAGGGCGTCCTTCCACGCGCGGAAGCTTCCGTCGGCAATGCGCTGCCGGGCTTCTTCGACTAACGCGAGGTAAAAGCGCAAATTGTGCTGCGAGGCAATTTGGCGGCCAAGGGCTTCGTCAGCCTTGATAAGGTGGTAGACGTATGCTTTTGAGTAGCGGCTGTCGACGACGGAATCTCCGTCGGGGTCAAGCGGACTGAAGTCGCGGGCCCACTTCGCGTTGCGGAGGTTGACGGTTCCTTGGCGGGTAAATAGTTGGCCGTTGCGGCCGTTGCGGGTCGGCATCACGCAGTCGAACATATCGACACCCAACGCGATGGATTCGAGAATGTTGGCGGGGGTTCCGACCCCCATGAGGTAGCGGGGGCGGTCGGCCGGCAGGATCGCGCAAACCTCGGCGGTCATTGCGTACATCTCGTCGTGGGGTTCGCCCACGCTCAGGCCGCCAATGGCATTTCCCCAGGCGCCTTTTGAGGCGATGAACTCGGCGGATTCCTTGCGCAGGTCTGAAAAGGTCGAACCCTGAACGATCGGAAAGAGTGCTTGGTCGTAGCCGTACTTGGGCTCGGTTTCGTTCCAGCGAACGAAGCAGCGGTCGAGCCACCGGTGGGTGCGCTCCATGGCTTCACGTGCGTAGGCCTTTTCGATGGGGTATGCGGTGCATTCGTCAAAGGCCATGACGATGTCGGCTCCGATGGAGCGCTGCACGTCCATGACGGATTCGGGTGAAAACAAATGGGTGCTTCCGTCGATGTGCGACTGGAATTTCACCCCCTCTTCGCGGATTTTGCGTCGGTCTTCGAGGCTGTAGACTTGAAATCCGCCGCTGTCGGTGAGCATGGGCCCGGTCCAGGTGCTGAATGCGTGCAGGCCGCCGGCTTGTTCGAGAACGTCGGTTCCGGGGCGCAGGTAGAGGTGGTAGGTATTGCCCAAAACGATGTGCGCTCGGGTATCGGCAGCGAGCAGGTCGGGGCCAACCCCTTTGACGGCGCCTTGGGTTCCTACGGGCATGAATATGGGGGTCGGAACCGCCCCGTGGGCGGTGTGAAGCAGTCCGCTCCGCGCCGCAGAATGGGGGTCTTTTGCTTGGATTTCAAATTGCACGGTACAAAGGTACGGCGCGGGTTCTTGGACTACTTTTGCCCTCATAATGGAAGTCTGGTACACCGAAGCATGTCAATGGCTGCTCACGCCCATGGCGTCGGCATTTATGCTGTCGTCTGGACTGGCGTCGCTCGTGGCGTTGTTCGCCGTGGCCTACGCTTCGCGTGGCTTGTCGGCCCTAAAGCCCAAGGTGTCTGAGGGTGCGCCCGCAGCGGCCAAAGACTTGGCCCTGTTGGTGGTTGGCCGCAATGCGGCTCCGTGGTTTGAAGAGTGGATTGCGGCATTTGCTGCAAGTGGACTGTCGCCGACCGTTGAAATGGTCGTGATTGACAACCAGAGTGAGGACGATACGGCCCACCGCATTGAGCAGCTTCGCCTTCAGTACCCGTGGCTGACGGTGGTTACGGTTCCGCACAGCGACCGATTTTGGCGCACCCGAAAGCTTGCGATGACCCTGGGGGTTAAGGCGACCAAGCGCAGCAACTTAGTATGGGTAGACGCGGCGACCGTTCCACCTGGGGATGTGTCGAGTTGGCTCGGGTGGCTCACCAACCCATTGAACGACCGCAATGTAGCCGCGGTTTGGGGTCCCGTTCAGGTGGTCGACGCCAAGTATGCGGTGCGTATACCGATGGCTGCGGGCCAAATTTGGGCCTGGCTACGCCAGCACACGGGCGGAATTCCGAGCTCACTCATTCCGGTGAATTTGGCGTTTCGCTCCACAGATTTCATGGACCGAAAGGGATTTCAGGATAGCATGCACGTCGACGGCGGTGAGGGCGAACTACTCATGGGTGTGCTTGCGGGACCAGGTCGTGTGACGTTGGCTGCAGATGCGGTGGTTGCACGACGCGGAAGCATTCAGCGCGACCCCAAATTGCGTGAAGTGCGCCCGGCTGCCGAGCAGACAGCCCTGATTTTGGCCTTCTTGGGGCTCTGGATTACGGACCTTGCGGGGCTCATTGCTGCTGTTGGGGTGGCCGGTCACTGGGTTCTTGTTGCGCAAGAAGGTTTGGATCCACTCCGTGATTTTTACCGCAACCAAGCCTTGTTTGCCGCCGGAAGTTGGATTGCCCTGCACGCCGTAGTAGGCACGATGCTCATCCTACACTTTAGCCGTTTTGGCACGTGGTTCGAAGCCGTACGCGTTCCGTTTTGGATTCGTGTGGATGCTGTTCGCCGTCGGATTCCAAAACGCGACCCGATGGCCAAACCCTTTTGGAAGGGCTAATGGACACGTCAGCATTTTCTTTTTTAAGTGACGATTCGATCGCGAAGCTCCAGGCGCTTCCGGATCTCTACCGCGAGTGGAACGCCCAAATCAACGTCGTATCGCGCAAGGATCTGGACAACCTTTGGGAGCGCCACATCGCCCATTCACTCGTGCTGGGCCAGGTTCTGCCCCTCAAGGCGGGCCTAAGGGTGGCTGACATCGGAACCGGCGGTGGATTCCCTGGAATTCCGCTTGCCATCGCCTTTCCCGAGGTGGAATGGGTACTGGTCGATTCGATCGCCAAAAAAATCAAGGTGGTCCAGGCGGTCGCAGATGCCCTAGGGCTTACCAACGTTCGCCCCGTGTGGGGACGCATGGAAACCGTGAAAGGGCCCTTTGACCTCGCGGTGACGCGGGCTGTAGCTCCAGCCGCCGAACTCAAGCAATGGATGAAGGGCCACTGGTCGTCTAAGCCCAATACCGCGCTGTACGCCCTCAAAGGGGGAGACCTCAGCGAAGAACTTCGCGGAATCCGCCACCGAATCCACCCGGTGTCCCAATGGCTACCGGGGGAATTCTACGAGACCAAGGTCATCGTAGAGCTGCCGGCCTAATTGGTTAGCTTGTTGCTAGTAACGAGCAACAAGTAACTAGTTGCCCAAGAACGGGTAGCGGTAGTCTGCAGGCGGAACCAATGTTTCTTTAATGGTTCGGGGTGAAACCCAACGAAGAAGGTTCAGAACTGAACCGGCCTTGTCGTTGGTGCCTGATCCGCGCGCACCGCCAAATGGCTGTTGGCCGACGACGGCACCAGTGGGCTTGTCGTTGACGTAGAAGTTTCCGGCGGCAAAGCTGAGGCGGCGCGTTGCCTCGTCGACGGCGTAGCGGTCGCGAGAGAATACGGCTCCCGTGAGGGCGTACTCTGAGGTGCGGTTGATCAGGTCGAGGGTTTCGCTCCATGCAGAATCTTCATAGACAAAGATGGTCAGGAACGGCCCGAAGATTTCTTCGCACATGGTGCGGAAGTGCGGGTTGGTCGTCACCACCACCGTGGGCTCGACGAAGTAGCCCTTGGACTTGTCGTGGCCTCCGCCTACAATCAGCTCGACGTCCTCGCGACCCTTGGCGTAGTCGATGAAGGACACGATCTTGTCGAACGAACGCTCGTCAATGACTGCCGTGATAAAGTTAGAGGGGTCGCCGGGGCTGCCCATCGTAAAGCTCTTGACGTCTTCGACGAGCTTGGCCTTGACGGCGGGCCAAATGCTTGCGGGAACATAAGCTCGAGAGGCGGCCGAACACTTTTGACCTTGGAACTCAAAGGCGCCGCGGCTTAGCGAAGTGGCGACTTCGAGGGCATCGGCCGAGGGGTGTGCCAGGACAAAGTCCTTTCCGCCTGTTTCGCCCACAATGCGTGGGTAGGCTTTGTAGCGGTCGATGTTGGTTCCGATCTCTTTCCAGAGGTGCTTGAATACGCCGGTCGAGCCGGTGAAGTGCAGACCTGCAAAATCAGGGTGCTTAAAGACCACGTCTCCGACGGCAGGTCCGTCGGCATAGACGAGGTTGATTACGCCCTCGGGAAGTCCGGCTTTGCGAAAGATCTCCATGATCACCCACGCAGAATAGATCTGGGCGTCGGCAGGCTTCCATACCGCGACGTTGCCCATGAGGGCCGGTGCAGACGGCAAGTTGCCGGCAATGGCGGTGAAGTTAAATGGGGTAATTGCGAGAACAAACCCTTCGAGGGCGCGGTACTCCATGCGGTTCCAGACGCCGGGCGAGCTTTCGGGCTGCTGGGCATAGATCTCGGTCATAAACTGCACGTTGAAGCGCAAAAAGTCAGCAAACTCGCAGGCTGCATCGATTTCGGCTTGGTGCACTGTCTTGGACTGCGCGAGCATGGTTGCCGCGTTGATCGTGGCGCGGTAGGGGCCGCTTACGAGGTCGGCGGCGCGCAAAAAGATTCCGGCGCGTTCAAACCAGGGCATCGACGACCACGAAGCGTGGGCAGCCAAAGCGGCGTCAACGGCTTGCTCTACGTGCTCCTTGGTGCCCCAGTGGTAGCGGCCGATGACGCGCTGGTGGTCGTGCGGCGGACGGCAGTCGCGGAGCTCGCCCGTGCGGATTTCTTTGCCTCCGATAAACATCGGAATATCTACCTGCTCGCCGAGCATGCGCTCGTAGGTCGACAAAAGGCGGGTGCGCTCTGGGGTTCCGGGAGCGTAGCTGTACACAGGCTCGTTAATGGCCTTGGGGACGTTGAATAATGCGTTCGGCATACATCTAAGGGTTTGGTGCGGCCGCTCGGGTCGCGAGTTGTACGTCAAAGGTCGGTACTGTGGGTCGGTTCGCGAAGGAATTCTAAAATTTCTCCCGTTCGGGTTAGGCGGATGGCGTGCAATCCGCCTCCGCGCCAGCAACCGGTGTCAATGCCCCACGCGTTGGCCGATGGGTAGTAGCGCGGAATGCCGGGTTCTTGAATCACATGCCCAAAAATCTGGAGTTTACCGACGTTTTTTAGTGCGGAACGGTTGTGCAGTACCGAACGCAAGTTGCCCGCGATGAAGGGGTCGCGAGCGTGCAGTGCAACCCCAGCGTGGGTGATCAGCACGTACTTATTCTCCCACTTTAAGGGCAGGCGGCGCATCCAGTCGATGGTTTTTTTCAGCGGAATTCCGCGGCGCAAAAGGTCCTTTTTGAACTTCTCGTAAAAGGCCAACTTTTGAGTCGGTTGGTCGTAGGCGTCGACAAGCATTTGCTCGTGGTTGCCGCGCACTACAAACACGCTGTAGGGGTATTCGGTCTGAAGATCCCGCACGTATTCAATCACCTTGGCGGACTTCGGGCCCTTGTTGACCAAGTCGCCCACTAAAATGAGAAATTCGTCGTGCGGATTCCATTGACCGCGCACCAACGTCTTCAGGGTCTTTGAGCACCCGTGCACGTCGGCCACGACCAAAAGGTTCATTGCGCTGGTTCTATGCGTTGAGCATCACCGGCATGACCAGCATCAGCAGGTCTTCGCCGTCTTCGCTGGGGCGGTCCGGAAAAAGGAGTCCGGCACGGTTCGGCGCAGAAAATTCCCAAACCAAGGAGCTTGAGTCGACGTTGCCCAGCATTTCTACGATGAATCGGCTATTGAATCCGATTTCGAGGTCACTGCCCTCGTAGCTGCAGGTCAAGCGCTCGTGGGCCTTGTTGGCGAAATCTGGATCCTCGGCACTGATGAACAGCTCGTTGCCCGCCATTTTGAGGCGAATCTGGTGGGTGGTCTTGTTGGCAAACAGGCTCACACGCTTGACGCTTCCGGTGAACGCTCCGCGGTCCACGGTCATGCGGTTGGGATTGTTCTTTGGAATTACTCCCTCGAAGTTGGGGTACTTGCCGTCAATCAGGCGGCAAATCAGGGTGACGCCGTCGTAGGTGAACTGGGCGTTCTGCTCGGTGTAGCGAATCTCGACGAGGTCGTCGTTGCTGCCCAGTGTGGCCTTCAAAAGGTTCAGCGGCTTTTTGGGCATGATGAACTCAGCCGTTTGTGGTGCGGCAAAGTCGCTGCGGCGGTAGCGCACGAGCTTGTGGGCATCGGTGGCTACAAACGTGAGGCTTTCGGGGGTGAGCTGAAAAAACACTCCGCTCATTACGGGGCGAAGGTCGTCGTTGCCGGCGGCAAAAAGGGTCTTGGCAATGGCGGTTCCGAGGACGTGCGCAGGCAGCTCCACGGTCACCGTGGCATCGACGTCGGGAGCCTTTGGGTACTCGGCCGCATCGACGTACGAAATGGCGTACTTACCGAAGTCGCTACTCACCTCAAGGCTGTGTGCGCTCGGGTTGAAGGTGAACGTGAGCGGCTGCTCAGGGAAGCTCTTGACGGTGTCGAGCAGCATCCGCGCCGGGATGGCCGCGGTGGCGGAACTCTCGGAAGCCACGTCCAGCGTGGTCGTCATCGTCGTCTCGAGGTCAGACGCGGTTATGGTGAGCTTATTGGGTTCGAGTACGACCAAAAAATGGTCGAGAATCGGCAGGGTGTGGTTGGATTGAATGACACCCGAAACGGTCTGTAGCGCGCGGAGTAGCTGTCCGCTGGAAACGATGAACTTCATGTTGCAAAGTAATTACCTCTACGAACGCAATCCGCGAGAACTTTTCAACAGGTGTTGAAGACCAAAGCGCTGTACAAGCACCATTCGGCCGTCGTCCAAAAACGCATAAAAACGGTTGGGGTCAAACGTTTGGGGTAGGCCGTCGTCCATGATGGCCTCGGGGTCGCCTGGAATGTGGTACAGCAGCATGGAATTCACGCTTCCGTCGGTACGCCGAACTTCGACTCGAACCCGTGGGGGCAAGGCTTTCAGGCTGTCTTGCTTCGCGTAGGCTCCGTCAGACGGGATGATGACGCCCTCGTACTGGCTGCTCGCAATAGCTTTCAAAAGGGCCTGGACTTTCATGCCGTCAGCGGGTTGCCCTGAAAGCGACCAACTCCCGTCCTTGTTGATAAGTTCTATGTTGGCCTTCGCGGAATCCATGTACGAAATGGATATCGCAGACACGGGCTCTTGGTTGGGCCACAGCACACGATGGCGCCAAAGGTCTTCGCGCAAAAAGAATCGGCTGCTCAAGTAGCCATTAAATCCGGGGATGTGCACGGCCACGGGACGTCCGAATCCATCGCGAAGGAAGTAGGTGCCGAGCATGTCGGGTGTTTCGGTTCCGACTGTAAATGATTTAAGCGTTTGATCACCGGCAAACACATCCACATGCACCCCGTAGGTTGCCATCGACGACAGGATGTTGGTCGTGGCGGCATCGGGAGCAAATCCGCGCAAGCGAACGCGGTAGAGCGTTTCGAGCAGGACCTCAATCGCGTCGGGGCGGGCGGGCGAGGTTCCGTTGATCAGCCAAACTCCAGCTTCGCGGGTGAGGACGGCGGTGTCGGGACTGCGGTTCCACAGGACGATGCGGTTAATGGACGCGGTATCATCGATCGCAAAGTCGTAGGCTTCAGGGCTGAGGTCGTCGTGGCTCCGGTTTTCGCGAACGATGAGAAAGATCACCCCGGCGGTGGCCACGGCGAGTACGATTAGGGTTCCGCGCAGGCGAAAGGATTTAGACTTAGGCATTGGGTTGGGATTGTCCGTAGCGACGGCGGCGTACGACGCGGTACAGGGTGTGGAGCAGAAGGACCAAGGCGATCGGAGCAACCGAGTTAAGCACTTGGTAGAATGCCGACTGGGCATCGACTTTGGGACGGTCGAGAAGGCGCAGGCTGACGTCGCGTCCGCGCACCGAAATCAGGCCGCTGCCCTCGAGCAGGTAGTCCATGGCATTGAGTACGAAGTCCGAGTTGCCGAACTGCTGGCCCGTAAACTGGTCGTAGCCCAGCGGGAGGGGGGCTCCGCGCGGAATATCGCTGCGCACGATGTTGCGCTGGTTTTTGGCGAGGTCGCCGTCGCCCACGATGAGAAGTTTGGCGTCGGTGGCTTTGGCGGGCGGGGCAGGGAGCTCCGTTTTGGGCACCATGCGGTTGGCGAAGTACGACGGAAGCTCGCCCTCGAGCAGCACCGCCGTGGCCAGCGGGCCCTCGGTGTAGAGCGCGCGCACGGGCTCATTGTAGAGTTCGGCCAAGCTGACTTGGGTCGGAGCCGGGCGGCGGCGTGCGTAGGGCGACGTCTGCAGCAGTATGGTTTTGCGCACCCCGGGGACGCGGATGGTGTCCACGGTGGTTCCGAGCTCGTAGCGCACCGCGTTTAAGTTTTTGACGATCGGGTGCTCAGACTGCGGAAGCATCAAGGGGAAGTACACCCACGGGCGCACGGACCGCTGGTCGTTAATGCCGGCGCAGACGAGGTCGGCCGCAAGGGTGGTGTTCACGCGAGCCCCGTAGGTAAAGAGCATGCCGTCCAATCCGATGAAGTCGAGGGTGGGGTAGGCCAGGAATTCGGGGGCATAGCTCAGCGAGTCCATTTCGGCGTGCACGGCCTCGATCATCCAGAGCGCGCGCCCGTTGTTCATGAGGTACTGGTCGAGCAACCAACGGTCGAGGTCGTTGAAGGCATCGCGCGGCTTGGCCATAACGATTCCGTCAAAGCTGTTGAGGCGTCGAACCTGCATGCTCAGCGAGGGCTCGCCGGTGGTGCTGTCTATCGGGAATTCGCGCAGGTTGAATCGAAATACGTCGTAGCTCTTGCGCAGACTGAGTTCGAGCGCTGCGGTTTGCACGGCCTCGAGCTCACTGTGTCCGTCGAGGATGGCCACCCGCTTGCGTTCGGTTTGCAGCAGGCCGCGCAAGGCGGACGCCAGGGCGTACTCCAGATTTTGGATGCTGGCGTTGATTTGGGCGTCCGGAGCCTGTGCGAACTGCTCAAGCAGCAGCGAAACAGGCCACTGGCGCTCGTTGTAGCTGACTACGGCGCCTGGAAAAACTTGCTGGGTTTTGACCCCGTCGGCCTCTTGAACTTCGAGCTGAATGGCGCCAAGGCCCAGGTTTTGAAGTTGGGTGTAGGTGTCGCGGCGCACCTGCGGATCCGGATTCTCGGACGGATTGATGAGCTCGTAGCGAATGTTGCGGTTGCGGGCGCGGAATTCGTCGAGCAAGCGGAGGGTTTCGGACTGAAGACGTTGGAATCCCGCCGGGAAGTCCCCCTCGAGGTAAATCGTCACCAGCATGGGCTCCTCAACCTGGTCGATGAGGGATTCGGTTGCGTCGCTGAGGCTAAAGCGCTGGTCTGCAGTAAGGTCCAGTCGGACAAAGACGGGGCGAAGGGTTGAAAGGGCCAAGGTTCCGACCGCAATTAGAATTGGAAGCGCGGTGCGAAGGTTTTTTGTCGGCTCGAGCATCATGCGCGCTCCGCCCAAAAAGGCCAGCGTAAGGCCGGCAAAGTACAAGATGTCGTTGGCGTCAATGACCCCGCGGCTCATGGACGTGTAGTGTTCGCTGATGCCCCACTGCAGTAGGTAAAGTCCGCGGTTGGCAATGCTGGGGAGGTCCACAAAGGCGTCAAACCCAGCGTACATGGCGAGGCTGCCGGCGGCTCCGCCGACAAAAGCCACGATGGAGTTGTCGGTGCTGGCGCTGAAAAGCATCGAAATCGCGAGGTAGGAACCGCCTAAGATGAACAAGCCCAAATACGAACCGGCGGTGCTGCCGAGATCGAGGTTGCCCACGGGGTTGCCAAGGACCCACAGCGAGGCGGCGTACAGCAGCGTGGGTAAGAGGGCCAGTCCGAGCAGGGCCATACCTGCGAGCCATTTGCCCGTGACGATGTGCCAGGTCGTCAGCGGCTTGGCGCGAAGCCAATCGAGTGTGCCCGCGCGGCGTTCCTCGGCCAGCATACGCATCGCCAGGGCTGGAACCAAGAACAAGAACACCCACGGCGACAGCATAAAGAGCCCGTCGAGTTGGGCGTATCCGCTGTCAAGCAGATGAAAGTTGCCCGGCATTAGCCACAAAAAGACGGCGTTTAACCCGAGGTACACGCTTAACACGAGTACACCCGTTGAGGACTGAAAAAAGGATGCGAATTCGCGGCGGGCTAAGCTTAGCATGAGGATGGCGTCAGGGTGTCGCAGGACCAAGCGCGCGCAGGTGCGTCGAACCAAGTCTTTAACGTGGGCCAAATTTCGGCAAAAGTGGCGGAACGGCGGTAGTTTTCGAGAAACTCTTCGCCACGCCATTGGCTGTAGGTGAAGTAGGTTCCGTCGTGGGCGCGGAGCCACGTTGCGCTGAGGCACCCTGGTTGGTCAGCAACCACCTTGATTTTTTGGGCGACATAGGCTTCAAACGCTTCGCGGTGTTCGGGCGCGATGCTGAGGTGTACGATGCGGGTCAAACTTGGGCTCACCGAAGTTTGAGTTCAAGGGCGTCGCCGGGCTTCATCCCGAGTAGGCGGGCGGCTTGGTTCACGGAATCGCTTCCGCCGTCGACCATTCCGATTTCGAGAAGCTGGTGCCGGTTGTACCGAAAGTAGAGGCTACCCGACGGAAGCCCCGATTCACCCCACCACTGCCGGACGCGTTGGCCGCGGACATTCGTTTCAAACGACTGACCCATGTGCCAGCGCTGCAGCCATGCCTGGTCGGCGTCGGTCACGAGCTGGCCGTAGTGGTCGACGTACTGAATGTGCACAAGGGCCGCTTGGGGGCTTCGAACTTCGGGCTTGAGGACGCTTCGCTCGACCCACTCGCTGCGCGCGGGACCGAGGAGGCTCGGGCTTCCGCCGTCAAGCAAGTGTGCGGCGGCGGCGGCGAGCAGCGCTTCGGGGGTGCTGCAGTCCAGGCGGTTTTTGAGGTCGAGCTGAACCCGGCTGCTCGGCTGCACGTCGGGCCGGAGCATCGCAAGCAGTCCATTGTCAAGGCCTAAAAAGTGATGTCCGTCAATGCTGCAGGCGATCAAAGGGGTTTGTGGCCAATGGATGCTGTCCACAAGGACGATGTGCACGCTTCCGGTGGGGAAGTCGCCGTAGGCTCCGCGCAGAATGTAGGCCGCCTCGTTGAGGTTGCGCGAGGGAATGCTGTGGGTCAGGTCCACGACGGGAGCCACGGTTCCGGTCCGAAGCATTTCGGCATAGACTCGTCCGCGCAGACCCGCAGAATCGGGATCGCGCCATCCGTAGTCGGTGGTGAGGGTGATGACGGCCACAGGTGTACCTTTGAAGCTGTAAATGTAATGGAGCGCATCGTCCACCTCGAAGACGTCGACCCCCGAGTTCTGTACGGGGAGCACAATTCCCTGATTCGGCAGCTGGAATCCTACGTTCCTAAGCTCAAAATTGTCGCGCGCGGCGAAGTAATCAAGTTCACCGGGTCGCCCGAGGACGTAGCAATGTTCGAAGAAAAGCTCGACCTCATTCTTCGCCATATTCGCAAGTTTAACGTGCTGACTTCGGCCCAGTTGGAGCGCATCGTGCTCGACGACAGCCCTTCGATCCTCAAGAGCTTGAGCGAAGGCGACGAGGTCATCGTGCACGGGGTCAACGGCCACGTCATCAAGGCGCGCACGGCCAACCAGCAGCGCATGGTCAATGCCGTCGGAACCAACGACCTCACCTTTGCCCTGGGCCCCGCCGGAACCGGTAAGACCTACACCGCCGTAGCCTTGGCCGTTCGGGCGCTCAAAAACAAAGAAGTTCGCCGGCTGGTTTTGACCCGCCCCGCCGTCGAAGCGGGCGAGTCCCTCGGATTTTTGCCGGGCGACATGAAAGAAAAGCTCGACCCCTACATGCAGCCGCTGTACGATGCGCTGCGCGATATGATTCCGGCCGAGCGCCTCGTGCAGTTTCTCGAAAACGGAACCATCGAGATCGCACCCCTAGCCTTCATGCGGGGCCGCACCCTCGACCGCGCCTTTGTCATTTTGGACGAAGCCCAAAACACGACCGTGTCCCAAATGAAGATGTTCCTGACGCGCATGGGCCCGTCATCCAAGTTCATTGTGACCGGTGACCCTTCGCAGACCGACCTTCCTCCACGTGCCGGATCAGGTCTTCCCCATGCCCTTCGCCTGCTCAGCGGAATGAAGGGAATCGGCCACATCGAGCTCGACGGACGCGACGTGGTACGCCACCCGCTGGTGCGCAAAATCATCGCGGCCTACGACGCCGAGGGCCAAAAATCTATGGCTGCCCGTACCGCCCGTGACGCTGACAACCAACCACCTAAATCCTAAACCATGGCGCTGACCCATTCCGAATTCCATTTTACCGGCCAAGAGTCCGTCTACCACGGCAAAGTGCGCGACGTGTACCGCCTTCAGGGTGGTCGTATGGTGATGGTGGCTTCGGATCGGATTTCAGCCTTTGACGTGGTGCTCCCCAAGGGGATTCCGCACAAGGGTCAGGTTTTGAACCAAATGGCTGCGCATTTTCTCGAGTCGACGGCGGATTTAGTTCCGAATTGGCGCGTGGCCAGCCCCGACCCTGTGGTGAGTGTCGGCCACACCGCGGAACCGTTTAAAGTTGAGATGGTCATTCGCGGCTACTTGAGCGGCCACGCCTGGCGCACCTATGCCGCGGGCGGTCGCACCCTCTGTGGCGTTGCGCTTGCTGAAGGCCTTCGCGAGTCGGACGCACTCCCGGAGTCCATCATCACTCCCACCACCAAAGAGGCCATTGGCACCCACGACGAAGACATCAGCCGCGAAGAGATTTTGGCGCGCGGAATCGTCAGCGAAGCCCACTACATACAGCTCGAATCCTACACCCGTGCGTTGTTTGCCCGCGGCCAGCAAATGGCCCGCGAGCGCGGACTCATCTTGGTCGACACCAAGTACGAGTTTGGCCTACTGCCCGACGGCCGAATCGTGCTGATCGACGAAATCCACACGCCTGACTCGTCGCGCTACTTTGTTGCCGATGGCTACGAAGCCCGCCAAGCGGCTGGCGAGCCTCAGGTGCAGCTCTCCAAAGAGTTTGTGCGCCAGTTCCTGATCGCCAATGGGTTTCAGGGCAAGGATGGGCAAGCAATCCCCGAACTTACCGACGAATGGGCAGCTGATGTGTCCAAGCGCTACATCCAGCTCTACGAGTTGGTCACGGGTAAAACGTTTGAACCTGCACCCGAAGGAGACCCCGAAGCGCGCATCCACGCCAACGTGGAACGCTTTTTGGCGGCTAATCCTGTATGAAGCGATATTTTTTAGCTATTGTCCTTGGGCTTCTCGCCCTTGGAGCCCAAGCACAACTCACACGCGGCGTGACGGCGGGTTACCACCTCGCAGACGTGCGCGTCTCGTTCAATCCGTTGATTGATCCCACGTTTACGCCAGTTGCCACCGGTCGTGCCGGATACCATGCCGGTGGATTCTACAGAGCGTCTGCCGGACTTTTCTATGTGCAACCTCAAGTGTGGCTCACGGGCCTCAACCAGCAGTTCATCATCGAAGACGGGACCTTTACCCCAGAAGTCCTCGACTGGTCGTTGCTTCGCTTGGATGTTCCCGTCGAGGTGGGCGTGAAGCTCGGTCCCTTGTTCGGATTTGTGGCTCCGGTGTACTCGATCGCGTTGGCAGAGACGGGTGGGCTGAACCTCACCGATCCGGGTAAAGGAAGCTGGGGCGGCCAAGTCGGAGTCGGTCTCAAGCTCGGCAGTCTTCAGGTGAGCGCCCGCTACGAGGGCTCCCTTTCGACCTTCGGTCAAACGCTGTCTGTGGGCGGAATCGACTTCGAAACCGACAACCGAATCAACCAGTTCATCGCGTCGGCTGCGCTGAAGCTTTAGGCGCGACCGACACCGCATAAAAAAGCCGGCCCTTTGCGGGGCCGGCTTTCTTTGTTTTGAATGCGGAACTACTTGCCGCTTCCTGCGGCAGGAGCTGCAGGCTTTGAGCAGCACGAACCGCCCGCCGGGGCAGAAGCACATCCTTGTGCCTTCGCTGCGGGAGCAGCTTCGCCGTGGCAGCTTTTGGCGGCGCCAGCAGGTTCGCACGAAGCGGCTTCTTTGCCGTTGTTTTTCTTTTTCTTGGCCGTCGTTGCGGTAGCAACGGGCTTTTTGGGGTCGGTGTCGGCCTGGGCGTTCACAGCGATTCCGACGGTGAACAGCGCCGCAAGGGCGAGGGCAGCAATCTTTTTCATGGTGCAGTTTCAGTTAAATCTTCATCCAAGGTAGGAAAAATTCCGGGGCGGACTTCGCTCAAGCGGCCCGTATGCACGTATTCGGCCAGCAAACTGCGCAAATAGGGCTGCTGGCTGAGCAAAGTAAGGCGGTTTTTGAGGGTAGGCAGGTCGTAGACCTCCTGCTCAAGCCGTACGAAGGCGTAGCCCAAAAAGCGCCCGTCTTCGACCACAAAGGCGGTCTTCTCACCTGGGCCTCGGCCCTTGTCGAGGTAGACCACACTGCCCTCAGGCCATAGAAAACGGTTAAGTGCTTCAAGCGCTTCATCCGTCGTGGATGGTAGCCCGTCGCGGTTGAATTGCTCCGGTTCTACATTGGGCACCAACCTCGGAAGCATCACATCGCTCAGTGCCCA
>DMDX01000030.1 GCA_003451355.1 Cryomorphaceae bacterium | reverse complement strand
CCGACGACAGCTTGACGGCGCGAATGCCCGTCACGCCCGGTCATTTGCAGCCCGTCGGCTTGCTGCACGGCGGAGCCACGGTTGCCTTGGCCGAGACCGTCGGCAGTGCGGCGTCGCAGATTTTTTTGGTGGATCCGCACAACTATGTCGCAGTGGGCCTCGAAATCGCGGCCAACCACGTGCGCAGTGCCCGGAGTGGCTTCGTCTACGGAACCGCGACCTTTTTGCATCGCGGCCGCACCACGCACGTGCTGGAAATTCGCGTCGTGGATGAGGCCGACAAACTGATTTCGTTCGTGAAAATGACCAATGCGATTGTGCCGCGCGAGCACAAAGAGCGGTCGTGAACGGACTGGCTTGGATTCGCGAGGCGGGGCAAGAGGCCCAGGCGTGGGAGCTCGAGCCTTCTGCGGGCGGAAACTTCGGCGTCGCCCCGTTTCGCGGGCCCATTCAACGGTTTGAAGCCCTAGATCGCGGGAAAGGCGCGAAGGGCCGAGCGTGGATGGCTGCTACGCTAGGGGCCTTGGAGCTTCCGAACCTCAAGCCAACTGACTCCCACGTGGCGAGCGACTACGTGCAGCTGGTCGAACAGGCCCGCCAGGCCTGCGCCGACGGAGTACTCGAGAAAGTGGTGCTTTCGCGCCGTAAGGCCTACCACCGAAGCAGGGTGCAGCCCTGGGAGGCATTCGAGCGCCTTACCGAGGCCTACCCGCACGCCACCGTTTTTTTGATTCAAACCCCGGGCGGATCCCTGTGGATGGGCGCGACCCCCGAATGCCTCACTGAAGTGCAGGGGGCCAACGTCCGTACCATGTCGCTGGCCGGAACTCGGTTGCGCGGAAGCCAAGGAGCCTGGGGCCTCAAAGAGCGCGAGGAACAGCACGTGGTGACCAAAGACATTGTGCAAATGCTTCAGGCATTGGGCGTGGACCAGGTGCAGGTCGAAGGGCCAAGTGTGCTTGAGGCCGGCCCCGTAGAGCACTTGTGCAGCCACATCGAGGGCCGCGCTGCAGGCCTAAGCGCTTGGGACATTGCGGGCGCGCTGCATCCGACTCCTGCGGTGGGCGGTTTGCCACGGGCGCAGGCACAGGCCTTCATTCGCCGCCATGAGGGCTACGACCGCCGCAACTACGCCGGCTACTTTGGTTGGACTTCTGCCGAACGCTCGATTTTTTACGTGACCCTGCGCTGCGTCGAATTGGGTTCTGATGGCTTTTTGGGCTACGCGGGTGGCGGAATCACCGCCAAATCCGACCCCGTCGGCGAGTGGGCCGAGACCGAGCAAAAACTTCAGACGCTCGAAAACGTTTTACTCGGGTGAACACCTCATCAGCACAGCTCGCAGCCCTTTTGCGCGACCGACTCGCACTTCGCGCTTGGTCGGGTTGGGTAGCATCACCCGGTAGCCGCTGTGCGCCCTTGATTATGGCATTTCAGGAACTGCCCTTACGCAGCCAAGTAGTGCTGGACGAGCGCTCTGCGGCCCACTGGGCCCTCGGCGCAGCCATCGCGACCGGTACGCCAGCCTTTGCGGTGTGTACGAGTGGAACCGCCGCCCTCAACTACGGTCCCGCCGTGGCGGAAGCTTTTTACCAGCAGGTACCGCTGCTCGTGATTACCGCCGACCGCCCCGCAGCCCTCATCGACAACGGGCACGGGCAGAGTATTCGGCAAACGCGGATTTTTGACGACCACCTCGTGGGCAAGGGCCTGCTCGACTGCGAGGCCCCGCTCGAGTGGAACGCCGCGGTCATCGACCAAGCCCTTGAGGCGCTGAAGTACGGCCCGGTTCACCTCAATGTTCCGTTGGCAGAGCCGCTCTACGAAGCTGTTGCGCCACTCGCTGCTGGCTCCTTGGGAGTTCAGTCGTCGACGGTTGAGCCAATGCCGCTCGAGATCCCTGATTTTGTGCGCCACGCCAAGCGCCCGTTGCTGGTGGTCGGTCAGTGGAACCCGTCGTGGGGCGATCCCGAACCCGCGGTACGTGAACTTGCACGCAAGGGGTGGATGATCGCCGCAGAGCCGCTGAGTCAGCTCCCGCACGACGCCGCAGAGCACCTCGAAGACACGTTGCCCATGCTTCGTGCCGAGCCTGACGCCGTGGTTACCCTGGGCGGGCCTTGGGTGGCCAAAAAAGCCAAGGCGGCCCTTGCGGGGACTCCGCACTGGGCGATTGGACCGCGTGAACCGCTTCCCGACATGTTTGGCGCCCTCCGTGCCCGCACGCACGCCGAACACTTCGCAGCGTTGACGGCGTTGGCGGAATTGGCTCCGGCGCTTGGTCAAGTATTTACCCAGAATCAAATCACTGCAAAAGAGGTAGTTGGTTGGTCCGACTTAAAGCTTCACTCAACTATTGCGAAGGCCATTCCAGCCGGTTGGGACGTCCACTGGGCCAACTCGACTCCGGTGCGCTACGCCAACTTTTTGTGGGGTCAAGGACGCTTTTCGCGCGGCATTCGCCACTTCAGCAACCGCGGCGCTAGCGGCATTGACGGCATGACCTCGACCGCGCTGGGCGCGATGTGGGCGACGCAGCGACCCACGCTTTTGGTGACGGGCGAACTCGGTTTTTTGTACGACGGCGGAGCCGGCATCGCCTACGAGGCGCTGCCCGCGCTCAAGGTGCTCGTGGTGAACAACCAAGGCGGCCAAATTTTTCAGTGGCTCGACGGTCCGCGCGCAAGTAGCCAGCTCGAACGCCACTTTGCCTTTCGCCACGCGCGAAGCGTCCGCTCAAGTGCCGAAAACCAAGGATTCACCTACCGCAGTGCGCGGGATGAAGCTGAATTCCGCCGCGATTGGGAAGCGTTTGTAAACGATTCCGCCGCCACCGTGTTGGAAGTATATACCGACCCCGACGCGTCAGAAACTGCCTGGAAGGGCCGTTTTGGCGCCTAATTTTGACCCCATTATGGCACAACGTACCTGGACCCCGATTAAGGAATATTCCGACATCCGCTTTGAATTCTTTGAAGGAATTGCAAAGGTTACCATCAACCGCCCGCAGGTGTACAACGCCTTTCGGCCGGAGACCAACATTCAAATGATTGAAGCGTTTGATGTGTGCCGCGAGCGCAGCGACATTCGCGTCATCGTGCTGACGGGCGAAGGCGACAAGGCATTCTGCAGCGGCGGAGACCAAAACGTCAAAGGGGTAGGGGGGTATGTCGGCGAAGACGGCGTTCCGCGCCTCAACGTACTCGACCTGCACAAGCGCATCCGCGAGATTCCCAAGCCTGTTTTAGCCATGGTCAACGGGTACGCAATTGGTGGCGGACACGTGCTTCACGTAGTGTGCGACCTCACAGTGGCCTCTGACAATGCCAAATTTGGCCAAACCGGCCCTAAAGTGGGCAGTTTTGATGCCGGATTCGGCTCGAGCTACCTCGCCCGCCACGTAGGCCAAAAGAAGGCCCGCGAGATTTGGTTCTTGTGCCAGCAGTACACTGCGCAAGAAGCGTTTGACATGGGTATGGTGAATAAGGTGGTTCCATTCGCGCAGCTCGAAGACACGGTCGTTGAGTGGTGCCAAATGATGATGATGCGTTCGCCGATGGCCCTGCGCATGATCAAGCGCGGCCTCAACGCCGAGCTTGACGGCCAGCGCGGCCTAATGGAGTTTGCGGGCGACGCGACCCTGATGTACTACCTAATGGACGAGGCGCAAGAGGGCAAAAAAGCATTCTTGGAAAAGCGCGATCCGAACTTCGGGCAGTTCCCCATCTTTCCGTAAGCGATGAAGGCTTGGATTGGGGCGCTGCGGCCCCGTACGCTTCCGCTCGCGTGGGCGACGATTGTCCTCGGAACCTTGCTCGCGGCCGACCGCGGGTACTTCGACGGGCTCTTGCTGGGGTTGACCCTGGCTACGGCTACCGCCTATCAAATTTTGTCAAATCTGGCCAACGACTTGGGCGACAGCCTCAAAGGGGCTGACCGGCACCGCGCCGCGGACGCCGAACAGCGCGCAGTGGCGAGCGGAGCCATCTCTGCAGCCTCCATGCACCGAGCCGTACTCGGGGTGACGATTCTTGCCGCGGTACTTACGGCGGCGACTTCGTGGTGGGGAACCCGCGGAATGCCTGTGGGCTACCTCGTAGGCTACTTGGTGCTCGGCACAGCCGCCATCTGGAGTGCGCGCGGCTACACCATGGGGCATGCGGCCTACGGCTACCGCGGACTCGGTGATGTCTTTGTCATCGTATTCTTTGGGCCGGTGGGCGTGGCGGGTTCGTACTTCCTTCAAACCCAAGCATGGGATTGGCTGATGCTGCTCCCCGGGCTCGCCATCGGCCTGTTTGCGGCGGGAGTGCTGAATTTGAACAACATGCGCGACCTCGACACGGACCGTGCCGCGGGCAAGCGCACGCTGGCGGGCCGCATGGGGCTCGGAATGGCCAAACTTTACCAACTGTTACTGTTGGTTCAGGGCTGGCTGGCTGCGGTGCTGTTCATTTTTTTGCAGGCTCCAGTGACGTGCAGCCGAAGCTTTTTGTTCGCCGCCACGCTTCCGCTGATGGGTGAAACGGCGTTCAAGGGCTGGAAGGCTCAGATTCCCGCGGAATTTGACAAGCTGCTCAAGCCCTTGGCGCTGCAAACCGTGCTCTTCGCGCTGCTGCTGGGCTACGGCTTGCTCATCGACGCCAACGAATGCAGCAAACCCCTCTTTTAACGGCGTAGCGCGGTGAAGGCGAGCCACTGGACCTATTCCTACGCGTTTAAAACGCCTGCGGGCACGTCCCGCGGAGTGATGACGTCCAAGCCGGCGCACTTTATTGACGTGGAATCCCAAGGCCTTCGTGGCCAAGGTGAGTGCGGGCTGCTGCCTGGGCTTTCGGTGGACGACCGACCCGACTATGCCGCACAACTTGACCAAATCTGCCGCGCGCTCAGTGCGCTCAGCGACGCAACTTGGGCCGACTGGGCCCGTCAGCGTCGGCTTGACCCAGAGTGGGCTGCGACCTGGGTGCACTGGCCTTCGCTGGTGTTTGCGGTTGAGCAAGCTCTGCTCACGTGGGCCGATCGGACCCAGGGTGGTGACGGAACCCGTCTTACCGGTACGCCCTTTGCCCGCGGCGATGCCGGAATCCCCATCAACGGCCTTCTGTGGATGGGCTCGAGCTGCTACCTGCACGACCAGTCTGAGGCGCGGCTGACCGAGGGCTTTCGCTGCCTCAAAATGAAGGTGGGTGCGCTGGATTTCGAAACCGAATGCGACGTACTCCGCCACAACCGCAGCCTGGATCCAAGCCTCGAGCTGCGCGTCGACGCCAACGGAGCCTGGTCGGCTGACCTCGCCCTAGAGCGCATGAACGCACTTCGCGAATTCAACCTGCACAGCATTGAGCAGCCCTGTCCGCCCTCAGATCGCGCGGGTCTTAAGGCGGCTGCCTCGAGCGGAACCCTGCCGGTGGCCCTCGACGAAAGCCTCATCGGGGTGCACAACGCGGCCGACCGCGATGCACTGCTTGACGAAATTCAACCGAAGTTTATTGTGCTGAAGCCGAGTCTTTTGGGTGGTATATCTTCAAGTGAAGATTGGATCTCAAAAGCTCGTGCGCGTGGCATCAAGTACTGGATTACATCAGCTCTTGAGGGCAGTGTGGGGCTGAGCGCCATTGCGCAGTGGGCTTCGACCTTGCCCGACCTAGAGGGCTACCAGGGCTTCGGAACCGGATCGCTCTACACCAACAACCTGCCGCCGCGCACTGAGGTGCGCCGCGGTGAACTCTGGATGCTGTGAGCCGAGGTCGTCCCCCTAAGCCCCGGTTGCCGAAGGCTGAACTTGAATTCAGAGCCGCCTGCAGTGCCGCACGCCGCCGAGAAGTTGAGGACGTGGTGGCGTGGTGGAATTCCGGTTCCGCAACCTACACCCTGCACACCAGCGGGAGCACCGGGGCGCCCAAGGAACTGGTGCTGCAGCGCAGCCACATCGAGGCCAGTGCCCGCGCCACCATTGCTTTTTTTGGCCTCAGCGAGGGCCAGCGGAGCCCCTTGCTTTTGTCGGCCAAGAGGGTGGGCGGATTTATGATGGTCGTGCGCGCCCTAGTGGCGGGCCTTAAACTCGACATTCTGCCCGTGGAACGGCGCCCCGCGACCCGTCCTGGGCTGCGCTACGACTTTGTGGCGCTGGTTCCGGAACAGGCGGCGGCCTTGGCGGCCGATCCCAAATTCAACCCAAAGGACTTTCGGTGCACGCTCTTGGGTGGGGCAGATGTGCGTCCCGAACTCGAAGAGGCCCTGTCGAAGTGGCCCCGACCGGTCTACCACGGCTACGGAATGACCGAGACCTTGAGTCATGTTGCGCTGCGCCGACTCGGCCACGGCCGCACATACCAAGGCTTGCCGGGCGTTCTTTTTGCACAAAAGGGCGAGGCTTTGGTGGTCGACAATCCCGCGCGCGGAGTTCGAGGATTGGTTACAGCCGACGCGGCCAACGTCATGTCATTCAGTGAATTCGAGTGGCTCGGTCGCTTGGACGGGGCAGTCGTGAGCGCCGGAAAAAAAATATTTCCCGAGGTGGTCGAATCCGCCAGTGGGTGCGAAGGGGTTGCGGTGGGCATCCCCAGCCGGGAGTGGGGGCAGATGCTGGTCTGGGTAGGTGCTCCGGGCTTTGACTCCAACCAAATCGCCCTAAAATGGGAAGCGCTGCCCAGTTGGCAGCGCCCCAAGCACGTGCTTGAGCACGTGATTCCGTATCTGTCAAGTGGCAAGCCCGACCGTCAGGCGGTCGCGCGCTGGGCCACTCAGGAATTGGACTTGCGGTAGTCCTCCAAGAACTTCTCGAGGCCGAGGTCGGTCAGCGGGTGCTTCAAGAGGGCCGTGATGGCGCTCAATGGGCCGGTCATGACGTCGGCTCCGATGGTGGCGCACTCGATGATGTGCATCGGGTGGCGTACACTGGCGGCGAGGATCTCGGTGTCGTACCCGTAGTTGTCGTAAATGGTGCGGATCGTCTCAATCAAGCCCAAACCGTCGGTTGAGATGTCGTCGAGGCGTCCGATGAACGGAGACACGTACGAAGCTCCCGCCTTAGCGGCCAACAAAGCCTGGCCCGCGCTGAACACGAGGGTGCAGTTGGTCTTGATTCCGCGGTCGCTGAAGTAGCGAATCGCCTTGACGCCGTCTTTAATCATCGGAACCTTAACCACAATCTTGGGGTCGATTTCGGCCAAAAGCTCGCCTTCGCGAACCATTCCGGCGAAGTCGGTCGAGATGACTTCGGCGCTCACGTCGCCTTCAACGATGTCGCAAATTGCCTTGTAGTGCTTGAGAATGTTGTCGGTTCCTGAGATGCCTTCTTTGGCCATCAGAGACGGGTTCGTCGTAACGCCATCAAGGATTCCCATGTCGTGGGCTTCTTTGATTTCGTTGAGATTAGCGGTATCGATAAAAAATTTCATGGGTTTATTTTTTGCGGTTTTTGAGCATTTCTTGTTGTTGGCGCTGCATTTCTTCTAGGCGCTCTTGAAATTTAGATTTCTTTTTTACTTTCGGATTGGCTGCATTGTTGGCTTTTCTTTCAGCCATTTTAACTTTTAACTTATCCTCATTGACAAAGAATTGCTTGATCATGACCATCATGACGATAGAAAGAAGCGTAGACACAAAATAATAATAACTCAAGCCTGCGGAATAATTATTGAAGAAGAAGATCATCATGAAAGGGAAGATGTACATAATGACCCGCATGTCGGGCATACCGGGTTGTTGAGGCGTTTGCATATTGCCGCTGTTCATGTAGGTGTAGGCGAGGGTCGTGCCGGCCATCAATAAGGTGAATAACGAAATGTGATCACCGTATACCGGGATATGGAAACCGAAGTCTAAGATGGAGTCGAAAGAACTGAGGTCTTCTGCCCACAAGAATCCTTTTTGACGCAATTCAAAAGCCGCCGGGAAGAAGCGGAACACCGCCAACAATATGGGCATTTGAATGAGCAAAGGAACGCAGCCAGACAACGGACTGGCACCTGATTCGCGGTAGAGCGTCATGGTTTCCATTTGTT
>DMDX01000058.1:564-4914 GCA_003451355.1 Cryomorphaceae bacterium | reverse complement strand
ATTGAATTCTGGGCGGACGCTGCATGCACACCCGCGGCAAGCGCCAAAGCTGAAAGCAATTTCTTCATGAGCCTAAAGGTAGCACTTGTACCTTTGCGGAACCGTGCAGATTCCGTTGATAAGTTGGGTTGCGAGGCAGTACCGCGCCGCATTTGAGGGCCTCAGCCAAGAGGCGTGGGTGCTCGCCACCGTCATGTTTGTCAACCGCGCCGGCACGATGGTACTGCCCTTTCTCGGCCTCTACCTGCGCGAGGGCTTGGGGTACAGCCTTGCCGACACTGGTTGGATCATGGCGTTTTACGGCGTGGGTTCGATGGTCGGAGCCCTTTCGGGCGGCGCACTCTCAGACCGCTTTGGGTCCTACCGCGTCCAGCAATTCGCCCTGTTCACGGGGGCCTTTCTCTTTTTGGGGCTGAGCTTTTTGACGGAATTCTGGTCGCTCGCCTTCGGCGTATTCATCCTCACCTCGGTCGCCGACATGGTGCGGCCCGCCAACTCTTCGGCCGTGTTTGAGTACGCCAAAGAGGGCAACGTCACCCGCGCATTCTCGCTCAACCGAATGGCGATCAATCTCGGATTCTCGGTCGGACCCGCCGCCGCCGGAATCATCGCCGCCTGGAGCTACCAAGGCCTCTTTTGGGCCGACGCCGCGACCTGTGCCGCCGCTGGACTGCTCTTTGTAGGGTTCTTTCGCAAGCGCCGCCCCCGACGTGAACGTGAACGATCAGCGACACCGGGACGCTCGCCCTACCGCGACCGCGGCGCCCTCGCCTTTTCGGCGCTCGTGCTGCTGTTTGCCCTGGCGTTCTTTCAGCTGGTTTCGACCATGCCGCTCTACTACCGCGACGTATTCAACTTGCGCGAAGAACAAATCGGACTGCTGCTCGGCTTTAACGGCCTGCTCATTGTGGCCGTCGAAATGGTCTTCGTCAACTGGGCACACAACCGCATCGCCCCTCGGCACGCCATCGCCATCGGGGTGCTCGTAATGGCGCTATCCTTTGCCAGTCTTAATTGGGCCACGGGGCTACCGGGCCTGTATGCCTCGATGCTGGTGCTCAGCGTGTCTGAAATCTTGGCGATGCCGTTCATGATCTCGTGGATCACGCTGCGCGCGGGCGACCAGTCCCGCGGACGCTACCTCGGGCTCTACGCGGCAACCTACGCGCTGGGGCACATCTTGGCTCCGCTGCTCGGAACCCGCGTCATCGAACACTTCGGGTACAGCACGCTCTACTACGGCGTCGCCGCACTGTCGGTGCTCACCGCGATCGGGTTCAGCCAGCTACCTCCCGCGACTGGGCGTCAATCACAGCCATAGCGGTCGTATTCACGATCTCACGCACGCTGCATCCCAGCTGCAGCACGTGCGCCGGGTAGTCCAGTCCTACGAGCAAGGGTCCGACGGCTTCCATTCCGGCCATCGACTGAAGCAACTTGTACGAAATGTTGGCTGACGAAAGGCCAGGGAAGACAAACACATTCGGCCCCTTCCCCACCAAGTCGCTGAACGGAAACTGCTCGGCCAGTAAACCGTTATCCACGGCAAAATTGGCCTGCATTTCTCCGTCCACGGTCAAGTCCGGATCCATCGCGCGAATCAACTTGAGCGCCTCGCGCATCTTGCGCGGAGTTTTTCCGTCGCCCGACCCAAAGTTCGAGTAGCTCAACAGCGCCACGCGCGGAACGATGTTCATCTTGCGCACCATCTTCGCCACCTCGCACACAATTTGCGCTACGCGGTCGGCAGTGGGATCCTGGTTGATGGTCGTATCGGCAAAAAACTTCGGACCCTGCTTGGTCAGCATCACGTAGACGCCGGCAACGGTCGACCCGCCTTTTTTAGGCCCGAGAATCTCCATCACGGGGCGCACGGCGCGGGTGTACTTCACGGTGGCTCCGGTGACGTACGCGTCGGCGTGTCCGCAGCGCACCATCATCGGGCCGTAGTAGTCGCGGTTGTGCATCAGGCGGCGCGCTTCCTCTCGGCCCACCCCTTTGCGCTGGCGAAACGCATAAAACAATTCGGCGTAGTCGGCCAAATTGGGGGCGTTGTTGCTGCGCGGATCAATCATCAAAACCTCTTCGAGGCCCAAATTGTACTCTTCGTTGAGTGCCGTGATCTTGGCAATGTCGCCGAGCAGTATGGGCTGGCAAATACCCTCTTCCATCGCGATCTGGGCGGCCTTGAGCACCCGGTAGTGGTCGGCCTCGTTGAATACCACGCGTTTTGGTGCGCTTTGAGCCTTCTCAACGGCGAGTCGAATGAACTTGTCGTCGCGGCCAAGGCGGCTGCGAAGCTCCTCTTCGTAGGCATCCCAGTTGGTGATGGGCTTTTTAGCCACACCCGTTTCCATCGCCGCGCGGGCGACCGCCGGAGCCACGGTGTAAATCAATCGCGGGTCAAAGGGTTTCGGAATAATGTAGTCGGTTCCGAACGACAAATTGCGGCTGCCGTAGGCGAGGTTGACGATCTCGGGCACGGCCTCTTTGGCGAGGTCGGCAATCGCCTTGACCGCCGCGAGCTTCATGGCCTCGTTGATCTTGGTGGCGCGCACGTCGAGGGCTCCGCGAAAGATGTAGGGGAAGCCCAGCACGTTGTTGACCTGGTTCGGATTGTCGCTGCGTCCGGTGGCCATAATCAAATCCTTGCGGGTCTTGATCGCGACCTCGTAGTTGATTTCGGGATCCGGATTCGCCAGCGCGAAGACCACTGGGTTGGCGGCCATGGATTTAATCATTTCGGGGCTCAAAATGTTGCCCTTCGACAGACCGACAAACACGTCAGCACCCACAAGGGCATCGGCCAGCGTGCGGTGCGGGGTGGCGCGTTTAAAGTCTGTTTTTTCGACCGTCAGGTCGTCGCGGCCGTCGTGAATCACGCCCTTTGAATCGCACATAATCAAATTCTCGGGGGTCACGCCCAACGCCAAGTACAGGCGGGCACAGCTGATCGCAGAGGCTCCGGCCCCGTTGAACACCACGCGCACCTCGCTGAGCTTCTTGCCGACAATCTCGGTGGCGTTGAGCAGGGCGGCGCCGGTGATGATGGCGGTTCCGTGCTGGTCGTCGTGCATGATGGGAATATCGAGCTCCTCGCGGAGCCGCTTCTCAATGTAAAAGCAGTCGGGGGCCGAAATATCCTCGAGGTTGACGCCGCCAAAGGTGGGCGCCAGAATCTTGACGGTCTCGACAAACTTGTCGGGGTCTTTGGTGTCGAGCTCGAGGTCAAACACGTCGATGTCGGCAAAAATCTTGAAAAGCACTCCCTTGCCCTCCATCACGGGCTTTGAGGCTAGCGGGCCGATGTCGCCGAGGCCGAGCACGGCGGTTCCGTTGCTGATGACCGCGACGAGGTTACCCTTGGCGGTGTAGCGGTACGCATCCTCGGGGTTGGCCGCGATCTCGAGGCAGGGCTCGGCCACGCCTGGTGAGTAGGCAATGCTCAGGTCGCGCTGCGAATTCGAGGGCTTGGTCGGAACCACTTCTACCTTACCCGGGCGGTGCCCTTCGTGGTATTCTAGAATGTCTCTCTTGCGAATCGGCGTCTTTTTCATAGCTGCAAAGGTCCGTCGAAATTTAACATTCGAGGTCGAATTACCGACTTAACTTTGGGGTTACAAACGGAATCACCCATTTAATCCGCATTTAACGTGTACACTGGACTGCTCCACAGCCACCGAAGCCTTGCTTACCTCTTTTTGCTCTCGGCCCTAACGACCGTCGTGCTCGCTTTGGTCAACCGACTTCAAAACAAGCCGACCAGCAAAGCGCTCAACGGACTCACCATCGCCACCTTGGCGCTGGGCCACCTGCAGCTGCTTATGGGCCTTGGGCTCTACTTTGTGGGTCCGTGGTTCGGACTCCTTACCGAGAATGCCGGCGAGGTCATGCGCACTGCCGAACTCCGCTACTTTGCGGTCGAGCACATCAGCATCAATGTGGTCGGAATCGTGCTCGTCACCGTGGGCCGCTCGCGATTCAAAAAACTTGAAGTAGATCGCCGCAAGCAGCAGGCCGTAATTGCCTACGTCGGATTGGGACTTTTGCTCATCGCGAGCCGCGTTCCCTGGGACCGATTGTTCTAACTTTGCTGCATGATTGATCGGCGACCCCGCCAAGGCCCTGAGCGCTGTGTGCTCGTAGGGGCCGTAACTCGCCTCCAAGACGAAACCAAGGCTAACGAATACCTCGACGAGCTCCGCTTTTTGGCCGAAACCGCCGGAGCCGAAACCGTCGCCGTATTCTCTCAAAAGCTCGACAAGCCGGACCCGAAACTGTTTCTGGGTTCCGGAAAAATGGACGAGATCAAGGCCTACATTGACGCTGAAGAGGTTGACCTCGTCATTT
>DMDX01000058.1:0-345 GCA_003451355.1 Cryomorphaceae bacterium | reverse complement strand
TCTTTGCCGCACGGGCCCAGACCTCGTACGCCCGCACCCAGGTCGAACTCGCGCAGTACGAGTACCTGCTGCCCCGCCTGACGCGCATGTGGACCCACCTCGAGCGCCAAAAGGGCGGAATAGGAATGCGCGGCCCCGGCGAAACCCAAATCGAGACCGACCGCCGCATCATCAAGCAAAAAATCGCGCACCTCAAAGAGAAGCTGACGGTCATCGACCGCCAAATGGCCACCCAGCGTGGCAACCGCGGAGCCCTCGTGCGCATGGCCCTAATCGGCTACACCAACGTCGGCAAGTCCACCCTCATGAACGCGCTCAGCAAAAGCGAAGTCCTGGCCGAAAACA
>DMDX01000059.1:5991-6146 GCA_003451355.1 Cryomorphaceae bacterium | reverse complement strand
ACGTGGGCGCCGCGCTACACCTTTCCAGTGGGCGATGAAATGTCGTTTGGCGTGATGGCTCCTGTGGGTCTAGGCCTCGCACAATCGCCGTTTGGCGGAATCAATTTGGGCTACCACTACACGCTGGCGGCCACGATGCAGGTGGGCTTGGCGAG
>DMDX01000059.1:5445-5763 GCA_003451355.1 Cryomorphaceae bacterium | reverse complement strand
GCACGTCAGGTGCGCAACAACAGCGGAATCGGACCAGCTTTTGTGCGCGACGGTTCGACCGGAGTCTTTTCAGAGGTTGGCGTGCGCTACGACTACATGGGCAACGAGGTAAACCTCTCTGCCGGATTGTGGCGCGTCCCCGCCAGTGCCGTCGACAAGGCCGACGTGCTGTCGCTTCGGCTGCTTTACGGTTTTTGGTAAGCCAGAAACCAGCAACCAGCAGCTCGTAACTAGCTTCTAGCTGAGCAGTGCCTTGACTTCAGCCGATACGGCCTTGCCGTCGGCACGGCCCGCGAGGGCCTTCGAAATCAATCCCAT
>DMDX01000059.1:4105-5187 GCA_003451355.1 Cryomorphaceae bacterium | reverse complement strand
TCGAGCGCCGCAGGAAGGTATCCCTGAATGACCGCCAACTGCGCTTCTTCAACTTCTGCGAGGTCCTTGCGGTCTTGAGCGTTGAAGATTTCGGCGGACTCCACGCGCTGTTTTTTGAGGCGCTGAAGCACGGCAATGGCCTGAGCTTCGGTGAGGCTGCCTTGGTTAGCTGCTGAGGTTTTTTCAGTCGTTAGGGCTGCGCGAATCGAGCGAACCGCCTCCAGGCGAACCTGGTCTTTGGCCCGCATCGCGGTTTTCATGTCCTCAGTGAGCTGAGCTTCAAGTGCTTCAATCGACATTGTCGTGCAAAAATGAGTTGTGGGGGCGGAACTCTAAATCGTTCTTTTCGCCGCGAACCATGTGTTCGCCCAGCGATTGCTCCTTGGAATAGGTGGTCGACGCATCGAGGTTCCATCCTTGGCGCTCAAATGCCGGACGGTCCATGTCGCCTTGCTGAATGCGCTGCTGGGCCTGGCCAAAACGGTGGCTGTAGGCCTGCAGGTAGGCGCGGCGCTCTTGGGCCATACGGCGCATGGTGTCCTCAAGGCTGTCGCGGTCTGGGTCGATTTGAACGGGCTCGCGTTCGGCGACCATCGAGCGCACTTCGACACGAATTTCGCTCGGAACCTGCGGTGCAGCCGTGTGAGCCGCTGCCTCAAACGAAGACTGTTCGCGCACCGGAGCCTCAAATTCAACCTCAAACTCGGGTTGTTCAAAACTCATAGGTGCTTCGATAGGAGCATCGAACGATGCCTCAATGGCTTCCTCGAGGGGTGCATCAAACGTTGCATCAACAGACTCCGCGATGGGTTCATCGTAGGATGATTCAATAGCTTCCGCGATGGGTGCATCGAACGATGATTCAACTGGCGCTTCAATGGGCGCAGTTGCTTCAAACGTTTCAAATGCTTCGGGCTGCGGAGCAATAGGTGCAGGAACGTCTCCGCGCAGCTGCGCTTCAAATGCCAAGAGTTCGTCGAGGCCGACGGTCTTGCGAATTGGCTCCTCGGCTACTGGATCGTTGGTTACTGGATCGTTGGTTACTGGCTCGTTGGCTACTGGCTCGTTGGCTACTGGCTCGT
>DMDX01000059.1:0-3892 GCA_003451355.1 Cryomorphaceae bacterium | reverse complement strand
CGTGGGCTACTAGCTCGTTGGCCACTGGCTCAAATGCCATGGGTTCCTCGGCGGTGATATCATCGTCCCAATCCAAGGTCCAGGTCATGGTGGGGGCGGGCTCTTCGTCGTAGGTGGGGGTTTCGTTGACGGGAGTCTCAGGGGCCCATTCGGGACTGTCGCCGAGTTCGAAGCTCATTTCTTCGAGTACGACTTCGTCGGCTGCGTGCTCAATGACCACTGGCTCTTCAGCCACGCCCTCGATGTCAAAGGGCTGCTCGATGGCCATGGGTTCCTCGAAGGTCATTGGCTCCTCAGGCGCGAGCTCAAATGCCGTTGGGGCTGCGGGCTCTAGGGCTGCGGGTTCCCAAGCTATGGGCTCGGCGGCGGCCACGGGGGCTTCGACGAGGGGCATGTTGGTTACGGGCTCGGGGGCGGTGTGGGCTTCGCTGAGCGGAACCTCTACAGGACTTTGCTGGGGCTCGACGGGAACGCTGCTGCGCACGGGCTCGTCAAAGAGGTTGAACTGTGAGCCGGGATTTGAATCGGGGCGGAGTTCGTAGACCACTTTTTCGGGTTCGGCGGGCTTCACCATACCAATCGGGTTGGTGGAGTTGAATCCGGTAGCAATCACGGTGACTTGAATGGCATCGCTGAGGTGCGCGTCTTCGCCAATACCCATGATGATGTCGACTTGACGGCCGGCCTGCTCTTGGATGTAGTCGTTGATTTCGCCGATTTCGTCTAGGGTGACTTCGTGCTCGCCGGTTCCGGAAACGATGAGAAGCAGCACGTAGCGGGCGCCTTCAATGTGGTTATCGTTGAGCAGTGGGCTGTCGAGGGCAGAACGCACTGAGGTCAAGGCACGCGTTGAGCCGGCGGCTTTGGCGCTGCCCATGATGGCGGTTCCGCTATTGTGCAGCACAGTTTTGGCATCGCGCAAGTCGATGTTGACGCTGTAGTGGTGCGTGATGACTTCGGCGATTCCGCGGGCGGCCGTCGAGAGTACCTCGTCGGCCTTCATGAAGCCCTGCTTGAACCCGAGGTTGCCGTAGACTTCGCGGAGTTTGTTGTTGTTGATAACAATCAGCGAATCGACGTGCTCGCGAAGGCGCTCAACGCCCTGCTCTGCCTGGCGAAGGCGCATGTTGCCTTCAAAAGCAAACGGAGCGGTGACGATGCCGACAGTGAGGATTCCGAGTTCGCGCGCGGCTTTGGCGATGATGGGAGCGGCTCCCGTACCGGTTCCGCCACCCATGCCCGCGGTGATGAACACCATTTTGGTTTGGGTTCCGAGGGCGGCTTGAATCTCGGCGTAGCTCTCGAGGGCGGCTTGCTCGCCGACTTCGGGGTTCGCGCCGGCTCCGAGGCCTTCGGTGAGGGTCGCTCCGAGCTGGATTTTGGTCTCTACAGGGCTGTGAGCCAGCGCCTGGCCGTCGGTGTTGCAGATAATGAAATCCACCCCGCGAATGCCCTGGTTCTTCATGTAGTTGACGGCGTTTGAGCCGCCGCCGCCTACACCTATAACCTTGATCGCAGAAGAGCGGTGCTTAGGTAAATCGAAATCTAAAGGATTGATGTCCATGGGATTATTTCAGGTCGTTGTCGTCAATGAGTTTCAAAAAGCCGTCGGCCCAGCGCTTAAAGAAGTCGCCTTTGCCGCGCGACTTAGCCTCGGCAGAGGGTTCGGTCGTCGCGGAAGTGCTTTCGGCGTAGACTTCTTCGGTGCGGGCTTCGGTAAGGGATTCAACCTCGGCCATGGGCTGTGCGGGCTCGTCCCAAAAGGCTTGAGCGGCTTCAGGAGTAAAAGCGGTGGCAGCTTCGGTGGATTCAGGGGCGCTCTCGTGCACAAAACCCTCAACTTCGCGGCTGTCGAGCCCCTTCATGAGCAGACCCACTGCGGTAGCGTACATGGGCGAATTGAGTGCGTGATCTGAGGGAAGGGTCGCAAGGTGCTCATTCGGGAAGCCGATGCGCGTGTCCATTCCGGTGAGGTACTCGACGAGTTGCTTCACGTGCTTGAGCTGGCTTCCGCCGCCAGTAATGACCACGCCCGCGATGAGTTTGCGGGTGGGTTGGTCGTACCCGTAGCTCTTGATTTCGGTAAACACGGCGTTCACGATCTCGGTGGTGCGGGCGTGAATGATGCGGCTCAAGGTCTTGAGGCTGATCTCTTTTGGGTCGCGTCCGCGCAAGCCGGGGATCGAAACGATCTCGTTCTCTTTGTTTTCGCCGGGCCAAGCGGAACCAAACTTCACCTTGAGCTGCTCGGCCTGCTTCTCGATGATGCTGCAGCCCTCTTTGATGTCGTTGGTGATGATGTTTCCGCCGTACGGAATCACCGCCGTGTGGCGAATAATACCGTCTTTGAAGATGGCGATGTCGGTGGTTCCGCCGCCGATGTCGACGAGCACTACGCCGGCCTCTTTCTCTTCTTGGCTTAGTACGGCCTCGGCGCTGGCAAGCGGCTCGAGGTTGATGGCCTTGAGGTCGAGGTTGGCCGACTTGACGCAGCGGGCGATGTTGCGGATGCTGGTCACTTGACCCACCACGATGTGAAAGGTGGCCTCGAGGCGGGCGCCGTACATGCCGCGCGGCTCTTTGATGTCGCCTTGGCCGTCGACCTTGTACTCTTGCGGGATCACGTGAATTATCTCTTCGCCCGGCATCATCGACAGCTTGTGCACGTTCTCGGTCAGGCGCTCGAGGTCGCGATCGCCAATTACTTCTTCGGAATCGGTACGGGTGATGTAGTCGCTGTGCTGAAGGCTGCGGATGTGCTGGCCAGCGATACCTACAACCACTCCAGAAATGTCCATTCCGCAGTCAGTCTGCGCTGCGGCGATAGCTTGCTGAATCGACTCGATGGTCTGGGTGATGTTGACTACGACTCCGCGCTGCACGCCGAGGCTTGGCGCGGTTCCGTAGCCGAGAATTTCGAGCTTTTGGTGGGCGTCGTAGCGGCCGACGAGGGCGGCAATTTTAGTGGTTCCGATGTCGAGGCCGACGGCAATGCGGTTCGGGTTCATTGGGCAGATGGTGAAGAAGTTCGGGTAAAGACGACCTGGTCGGCAAAGCGCACGTCGATGCGGTCGAGTTGGTCGAGGTACTGGTGCTGAAGGGCGTGCGCGTAGAGCGCTTTGGTGCGGTGGGCTTTGTCGGCAAAGTTGGAGGCTTGGCCCCACACAATGCGGTGGCTGTGCCATTCGGGGTAGGCGGTGAAGCCCGTTTGGTCGTCCAAATCGAGGGCGTACCAGCCGCCAGGAAATGCCGAATGCTGGGCTGCGCGGTCCAAAAGTTGAAGCGCTTGGCGGATTTCACGAGAAGTGTGCGCGCCAGAAACGAGCGGAAGCCGTGGGCTGTCGTGCTTCGAAAGAGGGAACACGCCGCCTTGAGCGTCTGCGTAGACACTTTGTAATCCGCTGACAATGCGGGCTTTGGCGGTTTTTTGCTTCACGATCGATCGGACTGTTCCATCCCACGTTGAAAATACTTCGGCCTTTTCGACGAAGTCGTGGGCGCGGAGCTTTTCTTCTAACAATGGAATGTTGATTTCTTTAGTGCTGGCGCCGGTCCAAGGGGCACCGACGGCGCGGAATTCGGGCGTGAGGTCAGCGACCACCAAAAGGGCTTGATCCTTGGGTTGGTGGATGCGGACGGTATGGCCGGTGACGACCTTGCTTCCGCGGGGCTGGGACCCGACCCAAAGACCTAAGCCAAGCCCCGCAAATCCAATGATCCACGAGCTGACGATGACCGTGTTGCGCATCCAGGGGTTCATGATTCTCCCAGGATTAAGCGTTCGACGTGCGGAACGAGTCGGTCGATGTCGCCCGCGCCCACCGTGGCCACCACGGTGGCGGGCTGGCTCGCCAGCCATTCCGCGCCGCGGTCGTACGGCACGAGCTGCGCG
>DMDX01000152.1 GCA_003451355.1 Cryomorphaceae bacterium | reverse complement strand
GGGTTGGTCGAAATCCCTTCGTCAATAGCGCGGTCGGTATCGGCCCAAAAGCGCTCCAGCAGGTCGCGCTGGTTCGTGCCGTGAAACGTGTCTACGATTTCATCCGCAACGCGCACGAATCCGTACACCGCATAAATCGGATCGCGAAGCGGCTTGGATAAACCAAGGATTCCGAGCGAAAAAGATGTGGAATACGCCTTGGTAATTCCCTTACTCGTTTGGATCGAAGTTTTCGTGTACAGGTCCATCATACTAAAGGATGTTCTCTGGTGATTTCGCGCGCTACTACTTCTCCTGAAATAATGCACGGAGGTACTCCGGGCCCAGGAACGGTAAGTTGCCCGGCGTAGTACAAGTTGTTAAGCTTGCCCTTAAGGCTCGGCTTGAGAATGGCGGTTTGATCCAATGTATTGGCCAATCCGTAGGCGTTACCTCGGTGCGCGTGGTAATCTTTCACGAAGTCACGGTAGGCATAGCTCCGCTGAATCACGATGTGATCGCGAATGTCCATGCCGATTTGGGCCTTCATACGCTCAGCGACCATGTCGAGGTAGCGCTGGCGCGTGGCATCATCGTCCTCAAGGCCAGTCGCCATCGGGATTAGGATGACCAAAGCATCCTTGCCTTCAGGAGCTGCGCCCACATCCGTAGATGAGGGAATACTCAAATAAAAGAGTGGTTTTTCGGGCCATCGAGGCTTGGTGTAGATCGCATCGGCATGGGTATCGAAATCCGCATCAAAAAATAGAGTATGATGCTCTAATCCGGTCAGTTTGATGTCCAATCCCAGATAGTACATGAATGCCGACGGAGCCATCTTGCGCTTCGCCCAGTAGTTCGCGGTGTAGCGGCGGAATTCCGGCTTAACCAATTTTTGCTCGACGTGCGCATAGTCTGCGGATGCTACTACCACGTCTGCAGCATGTAACGTGCTACCTACGTAAACTCCTGAAATGGACTTGCCCTCGTAGGCGAAGCCTGTAACCTCTTGATTGAAGTGAAAGCGAACCCCTTGTTCTTTAGCTAGTTGGTAAAAACCTTGAACCACAGCATACATCCCGCCCATGGGGTGCCACGTTCCTTGTACAAAGTCCGAATAATTCATTAGGCTGTATAAAGCGGGAGTATTACTCGGTGTAGCACCTAAAAATAGCACTGGAAATTCGAGCAATTGGCGCAATTTCGGATGGCTTACTACCTTGGCAATACTCTTTCGGATGCTCTGGAGCAAGTCCATGCGCAAGAGCCCTGTCAAAATCCGAACATCAGCGAATTCGAACACACTCCGCGATGGTTTGCGCACTAAGTCGTCGATACCGACTCGGTACTTGTATTCAGCATCTTTAAGAAACTCGCGAAGTCGCACCGAAGAACCGGGTTCGAGTCGCTCAAAGAGCGCTTCAATTTCATTCATTTGTGCTGAAATGGGCATGGGCCCATCCTCGAAGAAAATCGTGTATGAGGGATCTAATCGACGTAATTCGTAGTAATCACTCGACTTTTTGCCGAAGTGACCAAAGAACGTTTCAAACACATCGGGCATCCAGTAAAAAGAAGGACCCAAATCAAAAGTATAGCCTTCGTGCTTCCATTGACGTCCTCTTCCACCTGGTGTGTCGTGCATCTCTAGTACCTCGACCTCGTAGCCGGCTTGGGCCAAATAAGCCGCACTTGACATTCCGGCAAAACCAGAGCCAATAACAATTGCTTTCTTCTTCATTAGTCGGTCCTGCGAATTCCGCGTAATTGCTCCATCATCTTACGTCGCGCTAGAAAAATACGACTTTTAACCGTCCCTAATGGAATACCCATTTGGTCGGCAATCTCTTCGTACTTGTATCCATTGAAGTACATCATGAAAGCATCTAGATAGGTCCGTTCGACGGTTTCAATTCGTTCAATAATGTTTGCCATCTCGTACGGGCTATCAGCCTCATCTTCACGGTTGGCCATCATACCTCCAAGGACGTACTGGTTCTCGCTGTCGTCTGCGTAGGTGTTTTGGTTCTTCTTCTTGCGGTAGTTGTTGATGAACGTATTCTTGAGGATGGTATAAAGCCATCCGCGAAGATTGGTGCCCTCTTGGTACTTTGACTGGTTCTTGATGGCCTTGTAAAAGGTCTCTTGAACGAGGTCTTCAGCGTCTTCAGAATGGCGCGTAAGCTTCATGGCTAAGCCGCGCAGGAACTGTTCGTGCTGAAAAATTTGGGGACCAAAGGACTCTGGGGGCATGTCTCTTTTGTTTAACAATTACAGCACTAAGTTAAACAAGAAATGTGCCGAGCCGACTATTTGTTTAAACTTTTTATGAAAAGCATAAACAAAAGGCGATCGAACTAAGCTAAACAGCTCAGAACGACAGAGCTAACTCAGAAGTCAGCTGTTGGCCAAGACTGGCCAAATTTGGGTATGTCACCGTGAGGTGATCCGGAGACTTAAAGTCTGACACGGCCAACCCAGTAACCCAGAGGGGAACTTCACCCATAAACGAGCGGGCATCTGAAACGTACTGATCAATTACTTCACGTGCTGGTTGTGTGGTCCAAACGCTTACCACTAGTTTAAAGTGGTTCGCTTGCTTAAACAAAACCGCAAGGTGCTCGAGCGGGAGCGACTGGCCAAGAAAGACCACCGTGGTTCCGCGCGCCTTAAGTAAATAGTGCAAATAGAGCAAACCAAGTTCATGGAGCTCGTCTTGAGGCAAGTACATAAGTACTGCTGGGCTCTTCACCGACATCCGATGGTCCGTGAGGCGATCCAGCGCCGCGTACATTTTCTGCTTGATCAGGTTGCTCGCGAAGTGCTCGTGGGCTACGCCAATGGCATCAGTCTGCCACATGTAGCCAATTTGGTGAATAAATCCGCCAACAACGTGTGTAAAAGTGTGCTCCTCTCCCGCCTCGCGAATACTCGTATCGAGAATCTGCGAGAAGGTCAACTCATCGAGGTCGATACACGCTTGAATTAAGCGGGTAACTTGGGCGGTTTGACTTCCGTGCTGAAGGGCCTCTTCAAGAATCTTTTGACTGAGCTGCTCGCGCGACAAATCGGCGATTTTGCTAATGCGCCAGCCTTTTTGAATGAGAACCGCAACGTTGAGCAGGGTTTTGAGGTCGTCGTCGGAATAAGCACGAATGTTGGTGTCGGTCCGTTTGGGCACGACAATTTCGTAGCGCTGCTCCCAAATACGGAGCGTGTGGGCCTTAATGCCTGTGAGGTGCTCCAAATCTTTGATGCTGTACGACGACTCCATAGTGGCTTTAACCCATAGATTTAAAAAAGGTTCGGCGCTTAACTCCCTACCTTTGCAGCCCGCAATTTAGCCGATATGTCGAATTTACACACGGAGCTTCAGCGCCGCAGAACCTTTGGAATTGTTTCGCACCCTGATGCGGGCAAAACGACCCTCACCGAGAAGCTGCTTCTTTTTGGCGGAGCCATCAATGAGGCCGGAGCCGTGAAGAGCAACAAAATCAAAAAGGGCGCGACGTCGGACTTTATGGAGATCGAGCGGCAGCGCGGTATTTCGGTCGCCACCTCAGTGATGGCCTTTGAGTACCAAGGCAAGCACATTAACATTCTCGATACGCCGGGTCACCAAGATTTCGCCGAAGACACCTACCGCACATTGACCGCAGTCGACAGTGCAATCGTGGTCGTCGACGTAGCGAAAGGTGTTGAGGCCCAGACTGAAAAGTTGGTCAACGTATGTCGCATGCGCGCGACCCCCATCATTGTGTTCATTAACAAGCTGGACCGAGAGGGCCGGGATGCCTTTGACCTACTCGATGAAATCGAGTCGAAATTAGGACTTCGCCTCTGCCCTCTTTCGTGGCCTATCGGAATGGGTGCTCAATTTCAGGGCGTCTACGACGTGTGGTCCAAATCACTATTGATTTATGACCAGGTCACCAAGCAAAAAGTTGCAGAGGGCGTCGCGTTTAGCGATTTAGAAAATCCCGAACTCGTGGAGCGCATTGGCGCCAAGGCCGCCGAAACCCTGCGCGAAGAACTCGAGCTCGTCGCCGGAGTCTATCCCGAATTTGATCACGACGCCTACCTGCGTGGTGAGCTTCAGCCGGTGTTTTTCGGTTCCGCCCTCAACAACTTTGGGGTGCGCGAACTGCTCAATTGCTTTGCGGAAATTGCTCCGCACCCTCAGCCTAAAGCCGCCGAAGAGCGCGTGGTTCACCCCGAAGAGGCGAAGTTCAGCGGATTCGTGTTCAAGATTCACGCGAACATTGACCCAAACCACCGCAGCCGCATCGCGTTTGTCAAGGTCGTCAGCGGAACCTTTGAACGCAACACCAACTACCTGCACGTCCGAGAGGGCAAGAACCTGAAATTCAGTTCGCCGATGACGTTCTTGGCCAGTAAGCGTGAAGTGGTTGAGGAGGCCTACCCTGGCGACATTGTTGGCCTTCCTGACACCGGACTCTTTCGAATTGGGGACAGCTTAACGGGCGGCGAGTTGCTTCACTTTAGCGGAATTCCGTCCTTTTCGCCCGAACACTTTCGGTTCATTAACAATGCTGACCCCATGAAATCCAAGCAGTTGGCCAAAGGTGTGGACCAGTTGATGGACGAGGGGGTAGCCCAGCTGTTTACGCTTGTCGCCAACGGACGAAAGGTCATCGGAACCGTAGGCGCGCTGCAGTACGAGGTCATCCAATACCGTCTTGAGCACGAGTACGGAGCGAAGTGTTCGTACGAACCCTTCCCAGCGTACAAAGCACTGTGGGTTGAGGGCAAGGACGCTGGGCAACTTGCGGAACTTGAGCGCATGAAGGCCCGCCAACTCGCCCACGACAAGTTTGGACGCCTCGTGTTCTTGGCTGATTCCCAGTTTGGGTTACATATGACGCAAGAAAAGTTTGACCGAATCGTGTTTCACGAGAAGAGCGAGTTCTAAACCACAAAAAAAGCCCGCCGAAGCGGGCTTTTTTATGCAGTACGTGACGCGTTATTCCGCGCCTTTCATGTAGGTGTCCAACACCTCTTGGCTTACACCTGTGTTGCTGAATCCGCCATCGTTGTAGAGGTTCTGCATCGTCACGCGGCGACTCATGTCGCTGAACATAACCACACAAAGGTTAGCACAGTCCTCAGCCGTTGCATTGCCCAAGGGGCTCATCTTATCGGCGAAGCTCAAGAAGGCATTAAAGCCCTTCACGCCGCTACCCGCCGTCGTAGGCGTGGGAGACTGACTGATGGTGTTGATGCGCACATGGTTGCGGATTCCGTAGTGGTATCCGAAGCTGCGCGCCACTGATTCCAAGTAGGCTTTGTTCTCAGCCATATCGTTGTAGTCGGGGAACGTGCGCTGGGCGGCAATGTAGCTCAGCGCGAGTACGCTACCCCAGTCGCTGAGGGCGTCCATTTGATAGGCTGTCTGGAGTACTTTGTGAAAGCTGACCGCCGACACATCCCAACCCTTGGTCAAGAAGTCGTAGTTGAGGTCGGTGTAGGGACGGCTCTTGCGGACGTTGACGGACATTCCAATGCTGTGCAGGATAAAGTCAATTTTACCACCGAAATGGTCCATGGCTCCCTGAATCAAGTTCTGAAGTTCCTCGAGGCTCGTGGCGTCGGCACCAATGACAGGCGCGCCCGTCTTTTCAGCAAGAGCATTGATTTCGCCCATGCGCATCGCCATGGGGGCATTCGTAAGCACGAGTTGAGCGCCTTGTGCGTGGCACTGTTCGGCGACCTTCCAGGCAATGGAGTCGCTGTTGAGGGCTCCGAAGATGATGCCCTTTTTTCCGGCAAGTAGATTGTTCATGCCGCAAATATCGTGAAAATCACTCGGCTGCCGCCATTAGCGCCTCGGCTTGTGCCATCGCTAAGGCACTGAGGTCACCATCTGAGAGCAAGCGGGCCACTTCGGGCGCTCGATCGCTGTCGCTCAAGGTTTTAAGCTGCGTCAGCGTACGGTCTCCATCAACTAGTTTCTCGACGACCCAGTGCTGTGACCCTAACGCGGCAACTTGCGGCAAGTGGGTGATGGCGATGATTTGAGCATTTTGGCTCATGCTTCGGAGCATATGGGCCATTTTGCTGGCGGTGGCACCCGATACCCCGGTGTCAATCTCGTCAAAGAGCACGGTTGACAATCCTTTGCGCTCAGCCAAGTAGCGTTTGAGTACGAGCATGAGGCGGCTGCGCTCGCCTCCGGAGGCCACTTTAGCGAGCTCCTGAAGCTCTTGGCCCGGGTTCGCGCTGAATTCCAGCGTGTAGGCATAGGTGCCCAATGGACTCGGAGCGGAACGGCGCACTGCCCGAACCGCAATTCGGGTTTGGGACATCGCCAAATCAGCCAGACCTCCGGTCACCGCTGCGACCATCGCAGGTTCAGCCTTCATGAGAATCTGATTCCAATCTTCTCCTGCCGCACTCACCTTGAGGGAGGCTTCACGTACCTCTGCCCTCGCCCGCTCAAGTTCTTCGGCACCTTCTGTCCACACCTTGAGGCGCCGCTCAAGGGTCTCCCAGTGTGCAATGAGTGCGCTGTCGTCAGCGCACTGGTGCTTGCGCTGAACCCGATCAATGGCCGAGAGGCGTTCCTCCACGAAATTCAGCTCACCTGGATTGGCATCTAATTGATCGACAAGATCTTGCCAATGTCCCCGAAGTTCGCGCACGAGGTCCTCAAGGGCATAACCCATACTCGTGAGCTGGTCGTTGGACACTCCTAGGCGTTCGGCTCGCTCGCCAAGCTTTCGTAGCTGGCCAGCCAGTGATTCAAGGCCAAGTTCCTCGCGATCGACTGCGGCG
>DMDX01000112.1:2873-4252 GCA_003451355.1 Cryomorphaceae bacterium | reverse complement strand
GTTCCGGTGGTTTCGATGACGAGAACCTTCTGGTCGGGGTTCACGGTAAGTGAATCCGTGATGTAGACCTCGGGAAGGGGTTCGGGTTCAGGCTTGCGGCACGAGGCCAGAGCGACTGCAGCGAGGCTGAGGTAGGCGAGTTGTTTCATAAAAGTTATGGGCTTATTCCCAACGTTGCGCTAAAATACGTGCTTTTTAGTTGCGAACCACCTCCATTCGAAGCGGAAGGTGGTCCGATGCGCCACCGCGGTACCTGAGGCCTTCAAAGCTTCCTCGGATTTTGTAGCCGTTGTTCGTGTGCTTGAGTCCGTACGGAATCGCCGTACACCGTACTCGCCATCGCGTTGAGGGTCCGGTCCATACGCCGTCCAGCGCTTCGAGTCGGCCGCGGTAGGCAAAGCTTCCGGGCAAGTTGCTGGGGTAGTTGGGCCGGAATTTGTGTGCGCGGAGCCATTGAGCCAACGGCCCATCCAATCCTTCGTTGAGGTCGCCCGTGATGCCATCAACTGGCGTTGATATCTGCGCGGATATGTCTGCGAGTGCATCTGCGCGCGCCTTCGGCGACGGGGCCCGCTGCGAGGGTAGGTGGAGCCATAGCCAGGTGAGGCGTGTTCCGTCGGGGAGCTTCCAGCGGATCCAAAGTGCTTCACGGGTGGGGTAGTCTTGCCCCGGGTGGATCCACGCGACGCTGTCTACGCGCAAGCGATCGGGGTTGTACCAGACTGCGACGTCGATGCCGCGTCCGTCAGGGCTGTCGCGGTGCAGGCGCCACAGGCGCCATGCGGGCGGCCACCTCCGCTCAAGGTCGTCGAGGACGTCAGCGTTTTCTACCTCGCACACGCCAATCGCGTCGGGGATGCGGCCGCCAGCGGCCGCGGCGAGGCCGCGGCCCACCGCGTACAGCTTTGTGAAGTACCGCTTCGAATCCCACTTGTACGGCCCCTCTGGCAAAAAATCCCGATCCCTTGTACCTGAATTCGCCACCGTGTCAAACAAATTGTGAAGATTCCACCACACAAACAGCAATGAATCTTCTTGGCGCGGCTCGTCGAACGAATTAGTTCCTCCACGTGAGGACCTATTCCAGTGGATTGTTTCGTGCACTTTTTGACCCCCGAACCCTGCGATCCCCGACCACCAAACCCCGTCCCGAGGGCTTCCATCGGCGCGCCAAACCGCGTCCCCAGTGGGTCCATCGGCGCACCAAACTCCGCTCCCCACGAGCAACCAAACCAGCATGCGATTCATAACCGCAAGCTGCAACCCCTAATCGGGGTAGGCGTTTAGAACCGGTAAAGGTTCGCGTCGCCGTAGCTCAAAAATCGGTAGTCGTTCGCCAGCGCATGCTCGTAGATCCTGCGCCACTCGGTTCCGAGGCC
>DMDX01000112.1:0-2676 GCA_003451355.1 Cryomorphaceae bacterium | reverse complement strand
ATCAATGCCGTCCGGAATGAAACGACGTCTTGCCCGCGCTCTTTCAACTCGCGCGCAGTCCACGCAAACAGGGCGCACACTTCGGGATCCAGCGAATCACTCCCGGTAGCCGCTTGGCCCCGCGCCGAGGAACCGGAAACCAACAACTCCGCGCCCTGCCCCGAGGAACCAGAAACCGTCAGCTCCGCCCCCTGCGGCAAGGAACCATCAACCAGCAACTCAGAATACGGGGCCCACTGGTCCACGTATGAGGGCATGGTTCCGCTGCGCTGCCATTCAAGGGCCCACCAGTAGAGCGACTCGAGGGTGCGGGCGGCCGTGGTACCCATGGCGAGTACGGGGAGGCCGTCGGCCAGGGATTCAATGACCGCGCGTCCTACCACGACCTCTTCGGCGTGCATGTGGTGGTCGCCTACGGCGTCGGCGCTGACGGGCTGAAAGGTGCCGGCCCCGACGTGGAGTGTAACGGCTTGAGTGTCGGCGCAGACCTGGCGCCAGCGGTCCATCATTTCGGGGGTCCAGTGCAGGCTTGCGGTGGGTGCTGCGACCGAACCCTCGTGGCGTGCAAATACGGACTGGTAGCGGTCGCGGTCGGCTTCGGTATCGGCGCGGTGCATGTACGGGGGGAGCGGAATCCGGCCTACTTCGCCCAAGATTTGGGCCCAGGTCTGCCCCGACGACCACCGGAACTCAACCAAGGACTCGCCGTCCCGCTGGGCCAGTCGCGACGCGGTGAGTCCGCATTCGTGCACGAGCAGCACGCCGTCCTTCCACTTTTTGCTGGGGCGGACTTTGCACCATGCCCGAAGGGTTGAGGTTTCGGCCATGGCCTGCTCTACCGACAGTCCCTCGGCGTCGAGGTAAAAGAGCTCGAAGTGTCCTTCTCCGCTGGGTCGCGGAATAAAAATCCGCGCCGGAACCACTCGGGCTTCGTTGACCACCAAGCGGTACGGTCCCCACTGCGCCACCACATCTGGGGCATCACGTACCCCGAGGTCCTGTAGTGATCCGCGGTCCCACACCAGCAGCTTCGCAGCGTCGCGCGGGGTGCAGGGTTCTTGAGCGATGCGTGCGTCAGGTAGGGGGTAGTCGTAGTCCGAAATGCGAATGTGGCGGGGGTCCGTCGTCATATCCGCAAAGTTCGTTCAAAAGATGGCTGCGCTACCTTCGCTGCATGGGCCCGACCGTAGTACTGAGCGTCATCAACGACCTGCACAGCGACCAGCGCGTACACCGCACAGCGACGCTTTGGGCCGAGCGCGGGTACCGAGTCGTCGTCGTCGGCCGAACCTATCCCAATCCAGCCCCGCTGTATCGCTCCTACGAAACCCAGCGCATGACCTGCCGATTCAACCGTGGTCCGCTGTTCTACGTGGAATTTCAGATCCGACTGTGGGTCGCACTGAAGCGACTTCACCCGGACGTCTACCTCGCCAACGACCTCGACACCCTGGCACCTAACGCATGGTGGGCGATGCGCCGCGCGAAGCCCCTTGTCTACGACAGCCATGAATACTTTTTGGGGGCTCCTGAGCTCGAGGCGCGCCCCATGGTGCAGCGTCTTTGGCGGTGGGTTGAGCACTACGGAATTCCGCGCACCGATTTTCGCGTGACCGTCAACCCGAGCATCGCCGACCAGTACGCCTGCGAATACGGCGGAACCTGGGACGTCGTCCGCAACGTGCCCCTCGCTGCGGACCTGACATGGGGTGCCGACGGCGAATGGCCGGATGCTGCGGAGCACAAGCGTGCGGTCCGCGCGGAACTGGGCCTCCCTGTGGATAAGACCCTCTGGATCCTCCAAGGCGCCGGAATCAACGTTGACCGAGGAGCCGAGGAACTCGTCGAAGCCGCGGCCCTGTGCCCTGAGGTGGAGCTCGTGGTGGTCGGCAGCGGCGACGCAATCCCTCGACTCCAGCAGCACGTGCTCGGTCAAGGCTGGACGAATGTGCGCTTTGTGGGTCGGGTTCCGCGCGAACAACTTCAGCGCTACACCCAAGCGGCCGACCTCGGATTTAGCCTCGACAAGCCCAAGTCCCAGAACTACCGCTGGAGCTTGCCCAACAAGCTCTTTGACTACATTCAGGCCGGAATCCCCGTCGTCGCAAGCGACCTCGTCGAAGTGGCCCGCGTGGTTCGAGATTCCGGCGCCGGAACCGTGCTCGACCAACTCAGCCCCGCCGCAATCTCAAATGCCGCCCGCGCGCTCATGCAGCCCACTGCCTATGCCGCCGCATCCCGTGCTGCCCGCCAGGCTGCCCACCACTACCACTGGGGCCACGAAGGCCAAGTTTGGCAACGCCTGATCGACCGCCTTGAGGGGCGTGCGACGCACCACATTTGGAGCATGGACCGCCTCGAACCGCCCCGCTACGGCGGAACCCTCGAAGTTCTTGGTCACGTCCGCGCCGTGGCGTCCACGGGCCAGCAAGTGGTCCTTCACGCCTTTACCCGTCAATCTCTGGGCGCAGTGGAGCCCTTTACCGAGGTTCACACCAACGTCCTGCGCCGCGCCCGGTTCCCGCGCAGCCTTCGGCCATGGATTGTGCAGAGCCGTCAAACCCGAATTGCGCGCCACCAGGCTGCGGTCCAGCGCGGAACCGTCACCTACCACGGCCTCCACTGCAGCGGACGTTTGACCGACGGAACCTTGCGGCTTCACAACCCCGAATCCGC
>DMDX01000010.1:12212-12359 GCA_003451355.1 Cryomorphaceae bacterium | reverse complement strand
GAGGCGGATGGCAATCGCTTGAACTACGGGCTGATGGGGCAGGCCTCATTGGGTGCCGTTGAATTGCGTGCTGCGCATCTGCGCTACGCGGATCCGTTGGAGCGTTTTGGTCCTGAGGCCCAAGGCTTCGGAACCTCTGCCGAGGTG
>DMDX01000010.1:10220-11867 GCA_003451355.1 Cryomorphaceae bacterium | reverse complement strand
GCTCCGCTGGGGCAAGGGATTTTTCAGAGCCGGAATCCTGAGGATCCAAGCACGTGGTACCGGGAGCAACCTCAGTTGCTGGGCTTAGGATTGGCGTGGGAAGGTTTGGCTTCGCTGCGCATTCGCGCCTGGTACGACGTGGCGGACCGCAGTGTGCAGCCGTCGGTTACCTGGGTTCGCTACGTGGTGCTGGATCCGCTTTAGGCGCCCAGGCATAGTACAGTCCGAGGCCAGCGATCAGGTGGTTGCCCGCGAGTCGGGCGCGCCAATGCTTCGTGATTTGGTAGTCCGCAGTGAGGTTGGCGCCGGCAAAGACTCCGCCGTCGGGACCGTCGACGGCAAGCAGCGCGGAATTTTGGAGCGTATGGACGAGGTGGTATCCTGAAAGGCCTCCGGCCTGAAGTGCGAATCGCCACCGGTCGTTGGGGCGGTAGCTAGCTTCGGCCCCGAGCATGAATGAGAGCTGGTGCCACGAGTTCCACATCGCTGATTGAATCAGAAAGAACTGCCAGGGGGAGTCGGGACGGGTTCCGAGGCGAATGCGCGTCGCGAACATCGGGTGGTTGTGGTTGAAGCGGTAGGCCCACGCGGTATCGCGAAAGGTGAAGGCGTACTGGCTCTCGCCCGGCAGGGTGCTGGGGTCGCGCCAGGTTCCCGGAACCTGAATCCAGTCGCGGCGAGTCACCACGTCGTCCGCGTGCCACGTGCGCAGGTAGCCGAGTTCGAATTCGATTCGCGGAGTTTGGGCCGAAAGTTGCGGCGTAGCCCATGTGACGGAGGCAAGAATTGCACAGAAAAACGTTTTCATAAGTGAAATCTACGGGGATTTCGAAGATTTTTTATTAAGTGTACGCTGTACGCTTACTACTTTTAGGGTATGAGAAAACTACTCCTAGGTTTGGCTTTGGTCGGCGCGACCGCAGGTTCCGCGCAAATTTTGAGCGTGACGCCGGCTTTTCCGACCCAAAATGACAGTGTTACGATTGTGTACAATGCGGCTCAGGGCAATGGGGCGTTGGTCGGAACCACTCCCGTGTACGCCCACGCCGGGTTGATTACATCGACCTCGACGTCGCCTACCAACTGGCAGTTTGTACAGGGCACCTGGGGGCAGCCTACCGCAAAGGTGCTGATGACCGATTTGGGAGGCAACGTCCACCGCATTAAGTACCACATTCCAACGTTTTATGGGTTTCCGACGGGAACTCAGGTGCAGGAGCTGGCGTTTGTGTTTCGCAACGCAGCCGGAACCGTGGTGGGGCGCAGCGCCGACGGTTCAGACATCTACTACCCAATTTATCCCGCAAATGCTGGCTTGCTCGCGGCATTTTTTGCGCCCACTGGTCCTCAAATTGCAGAAATCGGAGATACCATTTCGCTCGTTGCGGCCTCAAACCAAAGCGCAACGCTCAAGATATACGACAACGGGGTGCTTAAGACCACGGTCTTGAATGCAACCTCATTGAATTACGATTTGTTAGTGACGCAGTCTGGCCAGCATACGGTGGTGCTCGAGGCGACTTCTGGGACGTCTACTGCCTATGATACGTTGATATACGTGAGTAATCCGATTCAGATGGTTGCATCGGTCCCTCAAGGCTGGGTGGACGGGGCTAACTATTTGAACGATAGCACGGTGGGTTTGGT
>DMDX01000010.1:7992-9936 GCA_003451355.1 Cryomorphaceae bacterium | reverse complement strand
CACTTCATGAATAAGAGTGTGGACGGTCAACGGTTTTGGCTACAGATTTCAGTGACTCCGGGCCAAACCTACGCGTACCAGTATTGGATTGACGGTGCGATCAAAATTGCAGATCCCTTTGCCGAATTGATCCTTGATCCAGGCGCGGATGCGGGTATTCCCGCCGGAACCTGGCCGGGCCTGCATCCCTATCCGACGGGCAAGACCACCGGATTTTGTGCGCTACTGCGTCCCGGCAAAACAGAGTATGTGTGGAAGAATACCAACTTTGCTCCGCCGGGAAAGGCGGACCTGATTATCTATGAGTTGCTGGTGCGCGACTTCATCGCTGCCCGCAACTACCAGGCGCTCATCGATACACTGGGTTACTTGCAGCGACTCGGAATCAACGCCATCGAACTCATGCCCAACAACGAGTTTGAGAACAACGAGAGCTGGGGATACAATCCGAGCTTCCATATGGCGTTGGACAAGTACTACGGTACCCCCGAGAAGTTTAAAGAGTTCGTGGATTCGTGCCACAGCAAGGGAATAGCAGTAATTGCTGATATGGTATTCAATCACGCTTTTGGCCAGAGCCCGCTGCTCGCGATGTACTGGGATTCCGCCAACAACCGTCCCGCGGCAAACAATCCATGGTTTAATGCGGTATGTCCGCACCCGGCGTACTGCTGGGGCTACGACTTTAACCATGAGTCGCCGGCCACTGAAGACTTCATGGACCGAGTGACTACGTTTTGGATGCAGGAATACCGAATTGACGGAATCCGCTTTGACTTCACCAAGGGTATGGTCAATGCCCAAACGGATTTTTCGGTCGTTCGCCAAAATTTGCTCAAGCGAATGGGCGACACGATTTGGGCGATAAACCCCAATGCGCACCTAATTCTGGAGCACTGGTGCAACAACAACGAAGAGAAGATTCTTTCGGACTACGGTTTTATGCTCTGGGGTAATCAGACCTACAACTTTCACCAAGCTGCAGCTGGACATAGCCAGAGCAACTTCTCGTGGGCCTACCACGGTTCGCGCGGATGGTCTCAGCCTGGACTGGTTTCGTACCCTGAGAGCCACGACGAAGAGCGACTGATGTACGAGGTCAACACGTACGGCAACCAGTCCAACCCCAACCACAATCCGCGGTCACTAGCCACCGGTTTAGGTCGGGCTGAGGCAGTGAATTTGTTCGCCTACTTGATTCCAGGACCACGCATGGTCTGGATGTTCGGCGAATTGGGCTACGACGTGTCGATCAATAACCCGTGCCGTGTCTGCAACAAGCCGATTTTATGGAACTACTACCAGGTTCCGGAGCGCCGCCGACTGTACGATGTGACTGCGGCCATCTTCAATGTGCGCCGAGCCCACCCCGCGACCTTTAGGGACGGAACCTTCAGCCACAGCCTTGCCGGAAATGTGAAGCGAATGATCTTCAATAGTCCAGGTATGGACGCGGTGGTGCTCGGCAACTTCGCGGTGACTACGCAGAGCGCCATTCCGGCGTTTACCAAGGTCGGCACCTGGTACGAGTACTTCACGGGCGATTCCATTGTGGTGACCGACCCGACGGCCTCGCTGTCACTGGCTCCGGGAGGGTACCGACTGTATACCAGCGAAAAGCTCGCGAAGCCACAAATCACGCTTTCAGCTCCAGAACTGGCGGCAGCTGCATCGCGCGTGTTCCCCAATCCGGCGCTTGACGGATTTTGGCTGGATCGCCCTGCTGCAAAGGGACAGGTTGAGCTCGTCGATGCCCAAGGCCGCGTGCTTCGCCGATGGATGCGTGCGGGTTCAGACCTTGAGCACTTTGACTTTGGTGGATTGCCTGCCGGTTGGTATGTTCTGAACGTTCAGGACGAGCTCGGCAGCGAGCGCCATACCTTGCAGGTTCAGTACTAGAACCGTATGATTCGTCGCCTCGTTCTCGCTAGCGCGCTGCTAGCC
>DMDX01000010.1:0-7713 GCA_003451355.1 Cryomorphaceae bacterium | reverse complement strand
TATGCCGCGTCCCAGCAACGCGGCTTCAGTGAATTTGAACTCGCTACATTGGGGTCGCCCCAGGCCGTTGGTTGGGACCGTGTGGCGCTCAATCGATGGGATGAGGCCGCAGGCCACCGCTCGGACTACGCGCTGTTTGCAGCCTTCGGAACCGCCGGCCTCACCGCCCTTGCCCACACTCAATCCGACCGCCGCTTTGGTGATGCAGTCGTATTGGGGAGTATGTGGTTTCAGACCAACCTGAGCACTTTGATGCTGACGGACGCCGTGAAGAATTCGGTACGCCGCAATCGACCGTTTGTGTACTACGACGGGGCACCTTTGGCGGAACGCATGGAAGCCGACGCGCGCAAGTCCTTTTTTTCGGGCCACGCCAGCCTCACGGCCTGCAATACCTTTTTTGCCGCCAAAGTGTGGAGCGACATGCACCCTGACTCACGCTGGGCCCCAGTGGTGTGGTCTGCGGCAGCGCTGGTTCCGGCCTACGTGGCCTGGCAGCGGGTTGAGGCGGGCAAGCACTACCCCTCAGACGTCGTCGTCGGAACCGTCGTAGGAGCAGCCGTTGGCTACCTCATTCCGACGATTCACTTGGACCGCTGACCCAGCGAATCTGCGTCAGGTGGGGCTTTAGCCCAATCCAAACGGGGCTTGTCGTACCCGGAGCTAGGGTGATGCTGTCCGTGGGCAGTTCGAGCTTCCATCCCTTGGGCGCCGACCCCGTTACCGCATAGCGCCCGGGCGGAACGTGGTCCTTCCACTGCCGGTTTTGCGGAATAAGGACGACGCGGTGCGCACGCGGCCCACGCAATTCAAGTTCTACGTTCGGAGGCTGTCCGGCAAACGTGTAGGTGATATCTAACCAGCAGGGCGCGGCTTCTTGGGGCTGCGGAACCAGGTCTGATTTAGGCTGGTGTGTGAACTGATGGCGGGCAAAGAGTTGCAGACTGAGTTGCTTGCTTTGCGGATTCCATACGGCGGCAAGCCCTCGCCCTCGATGGACCGCGTGAACTTGGGCTACGGGCCCCCATTCGATAAAACTTCCCCGAAGTGCACCACGGTCGGGTAGGTGGTAGCGAATCAATGCTTGCCTTCCTGAATATCCCAATGTCGCAGTACCCCAGAGGGTTTGGCTGTAGCTTACTCGTGCGAGGGCCTGTGAATGGCCTCCTTGGGATACTACTTGAACCCAAAATCGGCTAGGGCCCCAACTCGTGCGGAACCCTATTTGCTGCTGGCTGTGGTGGGCGAGGTTGGTGCTACGCCATTCTGCGATGCTGCGGCCTCGGCGAAGGCGTATGAGGTCGGTGGTTCCGACTGCATTGATGCTCCGCCGCCATTCCAGGTCACCGTGGCGAATTCCAAAACTGCGCAATGCGGCCCCCCATTGGACGTCTACTTTGGTCGCTTCGAGTTGGTAGCCCAGTCCGTACTGGCCCTGGTAGGTTCGGACTGCGCTAAATCCCTTCCAGTACCCTCGTGCGGTCCAACCTTTCGGAGACCATGCAGCTGAGGCGTCCCAAGCGGAACCGTACAGGTTCCCTCGGTACTGCCCCGACAGGCCCAGCGCCCTGCCGGGTGACCACCAAACTCCAAGGTTTCGGGACTGAATCTGCCAGGCCCAGCCTTGTGCCTGGGCTCCGTAGCGCAGCGACCAGTGGCGGTGCTGCAGGCTGATCTGGGGCCTGCCGGCGGGTAGATTGGGGGTTTGGATCCACCACTGGGTGGGCCCTGCGACCCCTGAGGTGCCGAAACTGGGCCAGATTCCGCCCGGGAGCGACACCAAGGCCCACCAAAGCGCGAAACTCACGGCTTGGGACTCGCAACGACATACCCGTCCACGCGTTCAAGCCAAATGCCGTCGGCACCGGCAGGAACACTCCAAATTCGCACGTCACCAGGCCGAAGAACGCCGCTGGCGAGTCGAGAGGTTCCGCGCATGGAGCCGTCAAGTGGATAGCACGAGCCCGCCCAAAAATCACGGCCGCGGTTGTGCACGCGTACCCCGTCCGGAGTCCAGGCGACTTCGAGGTCGTCGGCGATCCGCCCACGGTAGAGGTCCACCGCATACCGAGTTGAGATGTGAAACCGAAGTTCTCCCGACGAAGTGGGGTCGGGGACCGCATCGGTCACTGTCGACAGGTAGATGCGCACGCCTTGGCTCGATGAATCGATTTCCAGCCATTCGTAGGGCAGTGATTTTCGGCTTTGGGGAGGCATTCGGACTTCGCTGGCAATCCGCAGCGGATGCCGGGGGCCCCAAAGGCTGTCATTTTGAACGATCACCCTCAAACTATCGTCGGTGGGGTTCATCAGGACGATGCTCCCCACCGCGGGTTGGTCCCATGGGTGAAAGTGTCCGAGGCCATTGACCACTACGATCTGAGCTGAGGCGAACTGTGAAAGAATCGAGAAAAGGAAGGCCCAGCGGAACGCTGGGCCTTCAAACCAACAACCCATTAAATGTTGCTAATCGTGAACTGTAGTGAAACAATTCCAGCCGTGGACGCATCCAAGTTTTCGGTGGCGTAGTTCAGCACGTATGTCACGGGTATGCCCTGGCCGGCTGAGGTTCCGCTGTAGGCCGAACCCAGTCCGCTGAGCAGGACCGCCGACTGCTGGCTGTTGTCCAAGGTGATTTCATGGCCGAGGCCTGTGGTTCCGGTTCCGGCAGCACTAGCGGCGAGCGAAAGGCTCACACCCGCAGGGAAGTCACCACCGATTACGTCAACCGAAACCTGACGCTGGTCGTCGGGAGCTGCGCCCTTTACCGACGTGTACTGCAGGTACATGGTTTGGCTCGCAACTTGGTCAAAGGGTGCGCCCACCACGGACGGAGCAATGATGTTGAACGTCATGTCAGTTAAGCTGGCGCCCTGGGCGTTGACGGCGCGAATCATCGCGGCCTCGTCGACGTTAATGGTGGCATCCACAAAGTCGGCATTTTGGGCTGTAGCAGAGAAAGCAACCAGCACTGAGCTGGCAAGAAGCAACGTACGCATAACAAGAAAGAGAATTAAGGTTAGCGCTCCCCACCGCGGGGAACGGACCAAAACTCCAACCGGTGCAGCGCACGAGTCGGTTCCAACGGTTTTGAGAGCCGTGGTTAAACGAAAGAAAACGGTTGCTTAGTACGGCGCCAGTTCAGGCTTGTTACCCACAATGCCCTCAATGCGCTCCATGACCTCGGGGGTCAGCAGCGCCACGGCTTCAGCGGCCTTCAGGTTTTCGCTCAGTTGATCTACACGGGTCGCGCCGAGCATGACGGTCGATACGTGCGGATTCTTGAGGCACCATGCGATGCTTAGTTGGGCTGGCGTGATGCCGAGCTCTGATGCGAGGTCGGCCAAGCGGCCGGCTATGGCCAGTTTTTCGTCTACGACGTTGCGGTCTTTCAGCCATGAAAGCTCGTCGCGGTTCAGGCGAAAGTCGTCGCGGAGCCCGTCGCGGTACTTGTTGGTCAAAATGCCAGAGGCGAGGGGCGACCAGATGGTGGTTCCGAGGCCGATGCGCTCAAAAAGGCGCAGAAACTCGGACTCCATTTTTTCGCGGTGCAGCAGGTTGTACTGCGGCTGCTCCATGGTCGGGCCAATCAGGTGGTGCTGGTCGGCGACGCGCTGGGCGTCCATGATCTCTTCGGCGCTCCACTCTGAGGTGCCCCAGTACAGGATTTTGCCCTGCATAATCAGTTGGTGCATCGTCCAGACCGTCTCTTCGATCGGAGTCGCTTTGTCGGGACGGTGGCAGAAGTACAGGTCCAAGTAGTCGACACGAAGGCGTTCGAGCGCTTGGTGGCAGGCCTCGACGACGTGCTTGCGGTGCAGCCCGCGCTGGGTGGGGAGCTTGCCTCCGGCGCCAAAAAAGACCTTGGACGACACCGTGTAGCTGTCGCGCGACCAGCCGACCTCGCTGAGGATGCGGCCCATCACGAGCTCGGACTCGCCGTGGGCGTAGACTTCGGCGTTGTCAAAAAAGTTGACCCCGGCGTCGTAGGCCGCTACGAACAGGTCTTTGGCGGTCGGGTAGGGGATTTGGTTGCCGAAGGTGATCCAGGTTCCGAAGGATAGCTCGCTAAGCTGCAAGCCAGAGCGACCTAAACGACGGTATTCCATGGCTTTAGGCTTGGTTGAAGAGCTCGAACTCGAAACTCTCCATGATGGGGTTGGCGAGCAGCTTTTGGCAGGCCAAGGTTACCTTCTCGTGGGCCTCGTCCTTGCTGGCGGCCTCCACCTCGAGGGTGATGTGCTTGCCGATTCGGACTCCGCCGATCTCAGCGAGGCCGAGCGACGGCATGCTGTGGCTCACGGCCTTGCCTTGGGGGTCCAAAAGTGCCTTGTGCGGCATCACGTTGATTTCAGCGCGGAATTTCATAAAAAGCGTTTTTCGAGGGCAGAAACTACAGGCAGCAAAGGTACGGCAACGGCCATCGCGGCCAAGCCCCAAAACGCAAATGCCGTGAGGGAAACAGCGAGCCATGCCACACGAAACCCTCGCTTAAACCACGTTGTGGGCAAGTCCTTCAAAGAGGCTACGGTAAAATTGGCATTCAAACTGTAGACCGACCACGCCAGCGCCACCAAATACATGGCAGGGTGCAGCGGAATCAGTTCCGCATCTGCAGCGTACATCAAGCCCAACACAAAAGCCGTATTGGCAGGAGTGGGCATGCCCATGAACCCCGGGTAGTCCTTCATGTCTGAATTAAAGCGCGCCAATCGGTAGACCGAGGCGAGCGTCACGGCCCAGCCGAGCACCGGCAGTGCGGGCCAGCCGTATCCGGTATTCATCCACATCGCGAGCTGCATCCACATGAATCCCGGAACCACTCCAAACGTAATCGCGTCCGCGAGGCTGTCGAGCTGCACGCCGAGCTCGCCGCTCACGCCGACTTTGCGGGCCGCCCAGCCGTCGAGGCCGTCAAAAACAAACGCCAGCATCACGGCGACCGTGGCGTATTCGAAATTTTGAAACATTAAGTACCAAATGGCGGCCATACCGCTCGCTACGTTGCCCAAGGTGAGGGCATTCGGAATCCATCGCATACCACAAAAGTACGGCGCTACCTTTGGGGTCATGGCGATCTTGAACCGACTTCCGAATTGGGCCTTGGCCCTGCTGACTCCACTCCTCTTAAGCATTGCGTGGCCAGGTGCGCTGGGCTACCACGAATTCCCCATTCTGGCACCACTGCTGTGGGTTTCGATGGTACCGATGCTCGTGCTCGAAGGGCGGATGCGTGGCGGCAAACTCCGCCAATTTGCCGGGTGGGCCTACGCCAGCATGGCGTTGTTTAACCTCGGAACCACCTGGTGGGTCGCGGGCGCCCACTGGTCGGGCGTCCTTGGGACGGTGCTCATCAACGGAACCCTCATGACCGGCGTCTGGACCCTTTACAGCTATGCCGCACGCCAGGTCGGCGTCCGCACGGCCCTCTGGATCTGGGTAACGGGTTGGTTGGCCATCGAAATCCTGCACGACGACTGGGCCTTTAGCTTTCCGTGGCTGAATTTGGGCAACGCTTTTGCCGAGGTTCCGCACTGGGTGCGCTGGTACGCCTGGACGGGTCCGCGGGGCGGAACCCTTTGGTTGCTCATCGCTAACGTCGTGGTATGGCAGTTGGCTGATGGCGGAACCCGCCGCCTGCGCCGGGTGCTCCTGGCTACCGTGCTTGGCCCCATTGTCCTGAGCTATGCCGTTGGTTCGTGGCTTGATGCCCAACAACCGACCGGAAGCCTGCGCGCCCTGGTCGTACAGCCCAACGTCGACCCCTACACCCAAAAGTTTCAGACTCCGGACCTTCAGCAGGCCCGCAAGTGGGTAGAACTCGCGGCGGCTCAGGCCGATTCCGCACCCGGACTGCTCGTGCTCCCCGAAACCTTTTTGCACGAGGGCATCGACGAAATCTATGCGTCAAACTGGCCTTCGCTGATTGCCTTTGAGCCCCTGCTGCGCAATGGCTGGGGCGTGGTTCTCGGTGCGACGACCTACCGACTGCACGGTTCCGAACCCGAAAACTCCGCCGCCCGCCGGATCGACGACCGCCGCTTCGTGAGCTACGCCAACAGCGCCCTCTTCTTTAGGGCCGGCCTGCCGCTGCAGGTCTACCGCAAGTCCAAGTTGGTGGTCGGCGTCGAGACCATGCCCATGGTGCAAACCCTCAGTGGATTGCTGGGCGACCTCACCCTTTCGCTGGGCGGAACCAGCGGCACCCTCGCCACCCAGACCGAACGCGCTGTATTTGAGGCCGGCCCCGACCTGCCCCGCATCGGCGCCCCCATCTGTTGGGAACAGGATTTTGGTCCCTACGCCGCCGAGTTTTCGAATGCCGGAGCTGAAGTGCTCACCATCATCACCAACGACGGATGGTGGGGCAACACCTCGGGGCATGTCGCCCACCTTCACTACGCCCGACTGCGCGCCATTGAGCAGCACCGCTCGGTGCTTCGCAGCGCCAACACCGGAATCTCAGCCGTAATCGGCCCCGACGGGCAGGTGCAGCAGTCGCTCGGCTGGGGTCGTGAGGGAATCCTCAAGGCGACGGTTCCCACCTTTTCTGAGCCTAGCTTTTTTGCCGTCCACGGCGACGTGGTCGGGCAGTGGGGCCTGTTTGTCTTTGGCTTTTTACTGCTGAGCCTGCTGGTGCGTCGGTTGCGCGGGTTAAAGGCCGCGTAGCGCGCTGCTGCGGGCGGAATTCCGACTCTGAGGCGCCCTCGCGCACGCCCGTGAGGCCTACCTTTGCGCTATGGAATTCGATGTACTTGTTATCGGCGCCGGCCCCGGAGGCTACGTAAGCGCCATTCGCTGCGCCCAGCTTGGTTTTTCAACAGCTTTGGTTGAGAAGGATCCGACGCTTGGCGGAACCTGCCTCAACGTGGGCTGCATCCCCTCGAAGGCGCTGCTTGACTCGTCAGAGCACTTCTATAACGCCGTGCACGCGTTTGCAGAGCACGGAATCGACGTCGAGCCCCCCAAAATCAACTGGCCGCAAATGATGGCCCGCAAGAAGCAAGTCGTCGACACGACCTGCTCGGGTATCGACTTTTTGATGAACAAAAACAAGGTGACCGTCCTCAAGGGACTCGGTTCGTTTGTGGATTCACATACCGTCAAAGTCGCCGGCAGCGAAGAGCTGACCGTCAAGGCCAAGCACATCATCGTAGCCACCGGTTCGACCCCCATCGAGCTGCCTTTTGCCAAGTTTGACGGCGAGCGCATCATCAGTTCGACCGAAGCCCTCAGCCTGCCCGAGGTGCCCAAACGCATGGTCGTCATCGGCGGCGGCGTGATTGGCCTTGAGCTTGGAAGCGTCTACAAGCGCCTCGGCTCCGAAGTGACCGTGGTGGAATTCGCCGACTCAATCCTCGCCACCATGGACGGGTCGATCGGCAAAGAGATGCAGCGCGTGCTGCGCAAGACCGGCATGACGTTTCACCTCGGAACCAAAGTCGAGGGCGTCGAGCGCCACGGCGATGTGGTGAAGGTGAAGGCGACCAACAAAAAGGGTAATGCCGTAGAGTTTGAGGCCGACTACTGCCTCGTAGCCGTGGGCCGCAAGGCCAACACCGCCGGGCTGAACTACCAGGCCGCCGGCATCGCCGCCGACGACCGCGGACGCCTTGACGTGAACGACCACCTTCAGACGAGCCATCCGCACATTTATGCGATTGGTGACGTGGTGCGCGGAGCCATGCTGGCGCACAAAGCCGAAGAAGAAGG
>DMDX01000018.1:4411-6828 GCA_003451355.1 Cryomorphaceae bacterium | reverse complement strand
GGGATTCCGTGCTCGCGAGCGATGCGCACCGCTTCAATTTTGCCTTCGAAGCCGCGGGCTCCAAATCCGGGTGCAACCAGTACCCCGTGCAGCCCCTCGAGGTGGGTAGCGGCGTTTTCAGGGGTCAGCTCCTCAGAGTGAATCCACTCGATCTGGACTTTGGCGCGGTGCTCGGTTCCGGCGTGAATGAGGGCTTCGCTGATGGACTTGTACGAGTCCTTGAGCTCGACGTACTTACCAATCAGGCCAATGCGGACTTCGCGCTCCGGATTGAGTAGGTTGGCTACAAACGACTCCCACTTTTTGAGTTCGGGCTTGCCCTGGACAGAAAGGCCCAGCTTGCGAAGCACGACCTGATCCATAGCCTGGTCGCGGAGCAGCATCGGAACCTCGTAAATGGTCTTTGCGTCGAGTGACTCAATGACCGCGTCGGGGGTAACGTTGCAAAAGAGGGCCAGCTTGCGTCGCACGTCCTCACCGAGGCTGTACTCGGCACGGCATACGAGGATGTCTGGCTGAACGCCGGACTCTTGGAGCATTTTGACCGAGTGCTGCGTCGGCTTGGTTTTGAGCTCGCCGGTGGCCCGTAGGTACGGAACCAGCGTCAGGTGCACGCTCACGCAGCGCGATCCCAGTTCCCAGCGGAGCTGACGGACTGCTTCGATGAACGGAAGGGCTTCGATGTCGCCCACGGTTCCGCCAATTTCAGTAATCACGATTTCGTAGCGGCCGTCCTCGCCCAAAAGGAGCATGCGGCGCTTGATTTCGTCGGTGATGTGCGGAATAATCTGCACCGTCTTGCCCAAGTAGTCGCCGCGGCGCTCTTTGTCGATGACGTGCTGGTAGATGCGGCCCGTCGTCACGTTGTTTGCCTGTGAAGTCGGACGGTTGAGGTAGCGCTCGTAGTGGCCGAGGTCGAGGTCGGTTTCGGCTCCGTCGTTGGTGACGTAGCACTCGCCGTGCTCGTAGGGGTTCAGGGTACCCGGATCAATGTTGAGGTAGGGGTCAAACTTCTGAATGGTTACCGAAAAACCACGTGCCTGAAGAAGTTTGGCGAGCGAAGAAGCCACAATGCCCTTGCCCAATGAAGAGGTTACGCCACCGGTGACGAAAATGTATTTTGCCTGATTTGCCATGCGCTGCGAGGTTCGCGCAAAGTTAGGGCATTAGAAGGCGTAGCTCAGCAACACCGTCGGCATAATTGGCAGCTGGTTGACCCGCTGCGCCTTAGGAGTGTCGTAGTAGAAAATATTGCGTCGGTTGTAGACGTTGGTAATGGCCAAAGACGCCTCGAGACGCTGGTGCTCCTTGATGTCCCATGCCTTTTTGGCGGTCAAATCGAGGCGGTGGTAGTCGGGCAGGCGCTTGCTGTTGAGGTCTCCGTACAAAATGCCCATTTGGCCGTTTTCGGTGGGGTACGGAAAGTCAATGTACGGGCTACCGTCTGGGTTGGTGAACGGAAGCTGTTCGAAGTAGCCGCGAATGGGCGTGAAGGGGAATCCGCTTCCGTAGTTCCACCGAAGGTTGACCTCGAGCTGCTTGGCCCACTTGCGCGCAACCACGAAGTTGGTATTGTGGCGGCGGTCAAAAAACGGAGCATAGGTCTGCTCGCCATCGTAGCGCGTGCTGCGTCCCAGCGAATACACGGCCCAGAGGTACCAGTGCTTGTCTTCGTAGGTCACAAGGGCGTCGATTCCGCGCGCCAAACCGCGCTCTACCATAAAGTCCTTGCGCAGGCGCTCGGGCTGGTTCGCGTACTGCGGAATGTCGTCGTAGAGTTTGAATCGGTTGACGTTGGTAATCATTCCAAAGTTCTTGACGTAGGCTTCAAGCTCTACATTCCAGCGCGGAGCAGGGTTGAACTCCACTCCAAAAACCGCGTGGTCAGCCGTTTGAAGCGTGCCCTGCACGTCTTCATCGCCAATCTTACTGGGGAGGTCTACACCACCACCGCTCAAGAATCCATAGAAGAGGTTGACCACGTCGCGGTCGCTGTTGGCGGCAATCAAATTTTGCGAGTACCGGCCCGCTGAGCCTTTGATGCGGAAGTTTTCGGTCGCATTGTACTTGAACCCAAAGCGCGGCTCGATGCGCACGACGCCCATGGTCGAGTAGTTGTGCATGCGAATGCCGGGCTGAACCAGCCAGCGGCCCTGTTGGCGCTTGTAGTCGAAGTAGATTCCAAGTTCCGTGGTGTTGTCCTCTTGCTGCAGGCTGCGGCCCACCGTGTTGGTGAACTGGTAGTCGGTGTAGTATCCGATGAATTCGAGCCCGTACTTCAGCTCGTCGGCCTTGCGAAGCAGGTAGGTGAAGTCCAATCCGCCATTGAATCCGTTGATGGTTGAGAAGCGCGGACGGTTCTCGATCTCGGTAGAGGTGATGGTGTACGAGCTCTGGGCAAGGTGGCCCTGCAAAAT
>DMDX01000018.1:2580-4059 GCA_003451355.1 Cryomorphaceae bacterium | reverse complement strand
AGGGTGTACTTGCTAAACAGGTCGCGGAATTCGAATGGTAAGCCGTCGTACTCGGTAGCGACGTAGGGGTAAAAGATCGGCGCAGCCTGATCCAAGAGGGATTCTTTGAACGAAACCAGGAGCGAGCTCGGGGCGATTCCGTTTTTTTTGCGGCCAATGGGCACCTCGAGCAGGGCCTTGGCGAGGTAGGTCGAAGCACTGACCTTGCCCGAAATGCGGTCGCGGCGCCCGGTGCGGGTGCGAATGTCCATGACCGACGAGGTGCGGCCGCCGTATTCGGCTCCGAAGCCCGCCGTGTAGATATCGGCGGACTGCAGGATGTCAGTTTCAAACACCGAAAAGAATCCGATGCTGTGAAAGGGGTTGTAAAGAATCATCCCGTCGAGTTTGACGAGGTTTTGGATGGGTGCACCACCGCGGATGTAGAGCTGGCCACCTTGGTCTCCGGTGGTAATAACCCCGGGCAACACCTGAAGGGCGCGCACCAGGTCGGGTTCGCCACCAATCGAGAAGGTGCCGATTGACTTGGGGTTGAGCTGTACCACCGCCGTCGAAACCTTGGTCTGCTTTTCTTGCTTGCGGGCGTCAATCACCACATCGTCGAGCTCGATCACGGACTCTTTCATCGTAATCCGAGTGAAGGTGTTCTTATCTACAGAAACCTTGATTTCAATGGTTTGCGGCGCGTATCCGGCGCGACTAAAGGTGACTTTGTAGGTTCCGACAGGGATTGCGTTTACCTGGTAAAATCCGTCGCTGTTGGTGTAGGATTCCTGGGACTTGCCTGAGATGGTAAGCGAAACCTTGGCGAGGTTGAGCGGAGACTGGTCGGCCTGGTCGACCACGAGTCCGCGAAGGCCACCCGTTTGAGCAGCGAGGCCAAGGCTGGCCAATGTGAGGGCGAGCGCAGTAAGCGCCTTAGTAAAGGATTTTGAACAGAAGCTCATCGAGGATGTCGGAATCACGTAGGTTGGGCGACGCCATGCCTTTAGCTTGGCGATCAGCTTCGCGAAGATAACCCACGATGCGAGCCAAGTGCCCTCCCGAATAGTTTTGGGCCGCTTTGGCGATGTCTCTGAGGGCGAATTCTGAGACACCGAGTTGTGCGGACGCTGTTTTAGGGTTGGGGCGGGCACCCATGCCTTGGTAGATCAGGGCTTTGAAAAAAGTTCCGTAGAGCGTGGCAATAACCAAGATCAGCGGGCTCGAACGGCTGTGCTTCATCATGCTTCGGGCGATCATGTAGCTGCGCTCGGGGTTGTGGGCGACCAGGGCCCGCAAGAGTTCGAACTGGTTGTACTCGCGGCTCGAACCCGTGTACTTTTCGACCGTTGCGGCGGTGACTTCGCCGCCCTCGCCGAGCACCACGGCATACTTACCGAGCTCTTGGTCGATGGCCGAGAGGTCCACTCCCAGGCTTTCGACGAGGACCGAAGCGGCTTTTTCGCTGATTTTCAGCCCGCGCTGGCGGGCGAGTTC
>DMDX01000018.1:2135-2502 GCA_003451355.1 Cryomorphaceae bacterium | reverse complement strand
GTTTTAGGGTTTTGTAGAGGGCCTTGCGCTTGTCCAAGGCCTTGCCGGTAAGGCTAAGGAGCAGCACGGTCTGGGGCTGCGGGTTCTTGACGTAGGCCGCGAGGTCCTCGAGGTTGCGCAGGTCTTGGGCCTCGCGCACCACCACCACCGTCCGTTCGGCCATCATCGGGAAGCGCTTGGCTTCGGATTCCACCGAACGCGCATCCACGTCGCGCCCGTAGAGCACCGACTGGTTGAATGTGCGGTCCGCCTCAGGAAGCGCGCGTTCAAGCAGGGCGTCGGTCAGGGCGTGCGCAAAAAAGGGCTCCTCGCCGGCCACGACATAGACGGGGGCGAACTGCCCTTTGTCCCATTGGGCGACGAGTTT
>DMDX01000018.1:0-1852 GCA_003451355.1 Cryomorphaceae bacterium | reverse complement strand
TCGTGCGGAAACGTCATCTTGCTCAGCGCCAGCTCGTACTGCGCTTGGGCGCGGAATTCCGCACTAAATCCGTAGGCATCACCGACCGCAAAGAGGATTCGTTTTGGACCGGAATTCATCCACTTCTGAAGTCGCTGCGCCAACTCGACAGACTTGAGGTGCTCGCCGCGCTCGTCGAGCAGAACTAAAAGGTCGCCTGGCTTTAAAAAAGCATGCTGGGCGGCACGGTCGCGCACCGATTCCGTTCGAAACTTGGCGTAGTGGCCAATGCGCTGCGCAAAGTCTGCCAATCCCGCCTTGGCGTAGTCCACTTGGGTGGGCCCCACAACTAAAAGAATGATCTCCACGGCTGGCGTAAGTTTGGGTTCCGCCCCGCGCACCCGATGCGCGAGGACGATGCAAAGATGAAGCCGATCCGCGATTACCTGACCGAACCCGAGCTCGCTGCCCACATTCAGCGAAGTCTTGACGAAGATTTGGGCCGTGGCCCCACTTCAGGCGACCACTCTTCAGCGGCCAGCCTCGACCCTGAATCTCTAGGGATTGCTACGCTCCGCGCCAAAGAACCCCTGGTATTTGCCGGGTGCGAAGTAGCCGAACAGGTGCTGCATGCGGTCGACCCACTCCTGAGGATTAATTGGGCGCACCGCGACGGCGAACACCTCGAACCGGGAACCGCGGTGGCCCACGTCGAAGGGCCGCTTCCCTCCTTGCTGCGCGCGGAGCGCACCCTCCTGAACTACGTGCAGCGCCTCAGTGGGGTGGCTACGATCACCCAAAGCTATTCCGCACTCATTGCCGACCTTCCCTGCAAGCTGTTGGATACGCGTAAAACGACTCCGGGCTGGCGCGCCCTCGAAAAATGGGCCGTGCACGTCGGCGGAGGCAGCAACCACCGCATCGGGCTGTACGATATGGTGATGCTCAAAGACAACCACATCGACCTCGCGGGCGGAATCAAGCACGCCGTCCGCCGCACCGAACGCTACTTGGCCGACCGCGGGCTCGACCTCGCCATCGAAATCGAATGCCGCAGCCTGGCCGACGTCGAAGAATCCCTGGGCCTCGAATCCGTCACGCGCATCATGCTCGACAACTTCACTCCGGATCTGTGCCGCACTGCCGTCGAACGCATCGCAGGCCGCAAAGAAACCGAGGCCAGCGGCGGAATCACACGCGAAACCCTGCGCGCCTACGCCGAAACCGGCGTGACCTACATCTCGGTCGGAGCCCTCACCCACTCTGCCCCCGCCGTCGACCTCAACTTCAAAGCCCGCCTGCTGTGAAACGTTTGCTCGCCCTGCTGCGTCGAAGCGCCCAAACGATCACGCTCCCGCTGTTTGACGGGCTGAGCCTGTACGACGTCGCCATCTTTTTCTGGAAGGGCATCTACGAGGGCGCCGTCACCAGCCGCGCCGCCAGCATCAGTTTTAGCTTCTTCTTGGCGCTGTTTCCGGGGGTCATCTTTGTCTTTACCCTAATTCCCTTTATTCCGATTGAAGGGTTCCAGCACGAACTCTTTCGCCTGCTGCGTGACGTCCTTCCGCCCAACAGCTTTGACGCCGCCTACTCCACGATTACCGACATTTTGACCATCAAACGCGGCGACCTGCTCGGTATTACGGTGGCGGCTGCGCTGTTTTTTGCCACCAACGGAACCTTAGCCCTCATCGGCAACTTCGGCCAAACCATTCACCACCTGAACGTGCGCGGATTCTGGTCCCAGTACCTCGCGGCGTTCTGGCTCACCTTGGCATTGGCCCTGCTCCTCATCGGCGGAATCGCAGTACTGGCACTCGGCGAAGTGTGGATTCCGACGCTGATACCCGGCGACAACGGCATTTGGCTGACC
>DMDX01000054.1:827-8721 GCA_003451355.1 Cryomorphaceae bacterium | reverse complement strand
CCCGTCATATCTTTGCGCCGCCGTGAGCGAATCTAGCACCAACGAAATCAAAACCAGCATCCTGCAGCGAGCTATGGATATGTTCCAACGCTACGGACTGCGCGCGATGACCATGGATGACGTGTGCCGTGAGCTCTCGATGAGCAAAAAAACCCTGTACCAGTACTTCAGCAACAAAGCAGACTTGGTTGACCAAGCGGTGCGCCACGTGTTTGGCGCACACAAAGTGGCTATGGACCAGTTGTCGGCCGAGCACGAAAATGCCATCGACCGCATGATTCACCGCTTTGCCTTTTTGATGAAGATGATGGAATCGCATGGCCCCAACATGATGTTTCCGCTTAAGAAGTACTACCCCAAGACCTTTGATTGGCTTTTTGAGCAGCGACAGCGCACCATGCAAAACGCCCTCACTCAAACGATCAAAGACGGTCAGGCCCAACGCCTCTTTCGCGAAGACCTCGACCCTGAACTTGTAGCCCGCATTCACTTCACGACGATGGTGGGGCTTGCCGACGGCGAGCTTCAGTCCGAAAGCCTCGCCGAGCGCCGCGAGGTAATCTGGACCGCGATCACCTTATTTATACGGTCCATCAGCACCGCCCAAGGCCTTCAATACTTTAACGAAATCAAGGATTCCAAACGATGATTCGCACGTTCACTTTTCTGCTGGCTCTAGCCTGGGCAGGATCCGGCTCCGCCCAAACAAGCATGTCGCTCGAGCAAGCCATGGAGCACGCCCGCACCCACAATGCCCAAAACAAAGTCCGCAGCCTAGAGCAGCGCGCCGCCGAAAAGGTGCTGTGGCAAAACCTCGCGCTGGGGCTTCCGAGCGTCACCGCAGCGGGACAGTACACCGACAACATCGAGCTCCCCGCGCAGTTTTTTGACATCGACCAAGACGGCGTCATCGACAAACTTCAGTTCGGAACCCGCTACACCTCGCTGGGTAACCTCAGCGTCAACCAGCTGGTGTTTGACGGAAGCTATATTGTCGCGGTCCTCGCGACCAACGTGCTGCGGGACCAGGCGTCGCTGAATAAAGAGAAAACCGAGATTGATGTGCGCGAGCGAACGGCGCAGTTCTACCACCTCGCAGTTATTCTGGCCGAAAACGAGCAGGTGCTCGCCGAAAACCTCAAGCAGGCCAACACTACAGCCACCCAAATGGAGGCCATGGCTGCTGAGGGCCTCGTCGAAACCGAGAGTGCCGACCAAGTGCGTTTGGTTGCCCGCCAGCTCGAAGCGGCCCTCGGAAACGTGCGCCAGCAGCGCGGCGTAGCCGAGAAGATGCTCTTGCTCACCTGCGGCCTGCCCACAGATCAGAATGTGGTCCTTACTTCGACGCTCACCCAACTCATCGATGGAGCTGTGGGTGGTCAAGGGCTGCTTCAAGCGCGCTTCGCACCCGAGCAGCACGTCGACTACCGCGTCCTGGCGGCCGGCCGCCTTGGCCAATCTCTGCTCTACAAAAACGACCTCGTGAGCTTTATGCCCAAGGTCTACGCGGGCTACTCGCTCACTCAGCAGTTTGTCAGCGAAGACGCCAACGTCTGGGATCCGAACGGATTCTTTGCCAACGACGTCGTCTTTCAGTCGTGGAACGTCAGCGCGCAGTTTCCGCTCTTTACCTCGGGTCGCCGTGTGTTTAAGGCCCAAGAGAGCCGTCTCAAAGTCGAGCAGCTCGACGTGCTTCTCGAGCAAACCAAGGCAGCCTTGACCGTCCAGCACCTTCAGGCCAAGTCCGAGTACGACAACGCGCTCACCACCTACCGCCTACAGGTCGACAATGTGGCCCTTGCCAAGCGTTTGCGCGACAAGACCCGGATCAAGTTCCTCGAAGGCGTGTCGAGCAGCCTCGAGTACAGCCAAGCCGAAACCCAGTACCAGCAAACGGTCGCAGCGATGCTGTCGAGCGCCAACGAAACCCTCAACAAACGCATTGCCCTCGAAAAAGTGCTGGGCATGTACAACACCTCGAAGCCCGAATAAACCATGAAGAAGTCCCTCCTCTTTACTGCCGCCGTTGCCGCTGCAGCGCTGACCTCGTGCGGAACCTCAGATTCCGCCACCGGCGATGCCGCCCAACTCTTAGCGCAGCGCGATTCGCTTGAAACCTTGCGCAGCCAAGTGGATGTCGCCTTACGCGATGTCAACGAGCGCCTCACCGAGCTCGACACCACGGCTCAGTGGTCGAACGTCACCCTGTACGGAGCCGCTTCGGGCGCATTTGAGCACGGATTCAACGTCTACGGAACCGTTCGGTCCGACCAAAGTGTCAGCCTCTACCCTGAAAGCGCGGGCCGCATCGCAAAGCTCAACGTTCGCGCCGGCCAGCAGGTCGCTGCCGGAACCGTACTGGTCGAGCTCGACAACCAAGTGATGCGCTCGAGCCTCGCCGAAGTCAAGACGCAGCTCGAACTCGCCCAAACCTTGTACGACAAGCAGAAGCGACTTTGGGATCAGGGCGTGGGTAGCGAGGTTCAGTACCTGCAGGCCAAAACCCAGTACGAGTCCCTCAAAAAGCGCCTCAGCTCAGTCGAAGCCCAAGTGGGAATGACCCAAATCCGCGCTCCGTTCAGCGGAACCGTCGACGAAGTCTTCATGCGCGAAGGCGAGTACGCCGCCCCCGGAATGGCCGCAGCGCGCTTGATCAGCAACGGCGGACTGCGCCTCGAAATGGACATTCCGGAGTCGTACTTGACCCGAATCAAGACCGGCCAAAAGGTGCTTATGGACTTCAACTCGGTCGGCATCAAGAGCGAAGGCAGCATCAGCAGCGTGGGTGGATTCATCAGCCCCGACAGCCGCACCTTTCGCGTGACCGTCAACCTGCCCAACAGCAACCAGTACAAGCCCAACATGCTCGCAAGCGTGTACGTGCGTGACTACCAGTCAGATTCTGCGCTCTTCCTGCCCAACCGCCTCATCCTTCAGGACCGCAAGGGATCCAACTACACCTATGTCTACGTGGCCAAAGAGGGTAGCCAACTCGGCACCGTGGAGCGCCGCGACCTCGCCCTCGGCGTCGTAGGTGGCGAAACCACCGAAATTAAAGGCGGAATCCTCACCGGCGACCGCGTCATCGACCGCGGAATCCGCTCGGTACAGCCCAAGCAAACGGTGAAAGCCATTACCGAATAAGAGCCATGAGCGAACAACCTTCACTCTACCGCCGATTTGGCCTGGTCCACTGGGCCGTCAGCAACCGAATTACCGTCGGCGTACTGACCATTATTATCGCCTTCGCGGGATTCGTGGCGTACCGCGGCATGCCCGCCGAGAGCTTCCCCGAGATTTCGCAGCCTACTATTTACATCGGAACTCCCTACCCGGGCTCGGCTCCGATCGACATTGAGCGCCTAATCACGCGCCCGCTCGAGAAGCAACTCAATACCATCTCGGGTGTGGACAAGATTACCTCGACCTCGGTCCAGGGATTTTCGAGCATCGAGGTCAAATTTGACTTCAGCGTTTCGGTCGACGAAGCCCTGCGCAAGGTCAAGGATAAAGTCGATGCCGTTCAAGCTTCGGCCGACTTTCCTAAGGACCTTCCCGCCGACCCTAACGTATTTGACCTGAACATTTCAGAGTTGATGCCCATCATGAACGTCAACTTGTCAGGGCAGTACACCTCAGACCAGCTGAACGACTACGCCGAGTACCTCGAAGAACAAATCGAGGACCTACCTGCGATCAGCGCCGTAGACATTCGCGGTATCGACGCCAAAGAAGTCCGCATCATGGTGGACCTGCGCAAAATGGAGTCGCTCAACATCAGCTTTGGCAACATCGCCGACGCGATTAAGTACGAAAACATGTCGGTTTCAGGTGGCGACCTACTCGTCGACGGATACCGCCGCAACGTACGTGTTCTCGGTGAATTCGATGAACTCGAAGACGTCGAAAACATCATCGTCAAGCACGAAAAAGGCGCCATTGTCTACCTGCGCGACATCGCTGAGGTCGCTTTTGACGAAGTCGAACGAGAGAGCTACTCCCGCGAATTCAATGAGCCGGTAGTAACGCTTGACATTAAAAAGCGCAGCGGAGAAAACCTTATTGAAGTTTCAGAGACCATTAACGTAATCATCGCCGAAGCCCGCGACGCGTACTTTCCGGACAACCTGTCTATTTCGATCACCAACGACCAGTCGACCCGCACCAAGAGCCAAGTCGCTGACCTCGAGAACTCCATCATTTTTGGCGTAATCCTCGTGGTACTGGTGCTCGCCTTCTTCTTGGGTCTGCGCAACGCCCTTTTTGTCGGAATCGCGATTCCGCTCTCGATGCTGCTCAGCTTCATGATCTTGAGCTTCATGGGCGTCACGCTCAACTTTATGGTCCTGTTTGGACTCGTACTGGCGCTCGGAATGCTTGTGGATAACGGTATCGTAATCGTTGAAAACGTCTACCGCTTCATGAGCATGGGCTACAGCGGCCGCGAGGCTGCAAAGCTCGGCGCCTCTGAGGTGGCCATGCCCATCATCTCATCGACGGCGACCACCCTGGCCGCATTTATTCCGCTCGCGCTTTGGCCCGGAATCATCGGCGAGTTCATGAAGTACCTACCCTACACGCTGATTGTCGTGCTTTCGTCGTCGCTCTTCGTGGCTCTGGTCATCAACCCCGCCCTTGCGGCGCGCTTCATGCGCATCGAGGCCGACACGGTCAACCGCCCCAAATGGGCTAAAATTGGTGCCGTCCTCAGCGTGGCGGGTCTCGTCTTAAACTTCGCGTTGGGCTTCACCGCTTTAGGTAATACGTTGGCCTACCCTGGCTTGGCCATATTGCTTTATGTGTACGGAATCGAGCCTGGAGCTCGCTACTTCCAAGCCCGCGTGCTTCCGTCGCTCGAGAACGCCTACGAACGGACGGTTTCAGTGATTCTCTCGGGAAGCAATGCCACGAAGACCTTTGTGGGTACCCTCGCGCTGTTTGTGGCTTCGTTTGTGCTGCTTGCGGTGGTTCCGCCTCAGGTCGTGTTTTTCCCAGACAACGAGCCCAACTTGGCCAATATCTACCTCGAGCTCCCCGAAGGGACCGACATTGAATACACGAACGAAGTGACCCTCGAAATCGAAAAGCAGGTCAAAGAAGTCATCGCTAACTATACCTACGAAAAGGACGGAACGCCCCACAACTACATGGTGGAATCGGTGATTGCCCAAGTGGGTAAGGGCACCGGCGATCCCAGCCAAGGCCCGTCCAACCAGGCCACTCCGCACAAAGCCAAGGTGGTAGTTGCATTCCGCGAATCCAAGTTCCGCCTCGACGAAGAGGGCAACAAATTGGCCAGTTCGCTGGTCCTTAACGCCTTGCGCGACCGCATTTCGGGTATTCCCGGAACCGTAATCACCGTCGAAAAGGACCAGAACGGCCCACCCCAAGGTGCGCCCATCAACTTGGAACTCGAAGGCGAGGACTACGAGCAACTCATTGCCGTCGCCGCAGACCTTCGTGCCCAAATCGAAGCCTCAGGTATCAAGGGCTACGATGAGCTCAAGGTGGACGTGGCCGACGACAAGCCCGAGCTTCCGATCGAAATTGACCGCGCCAAAGCCCGAAGCTTGGGCCTCAGCACCGGCCAAATCGGCGACGCCATTCGCACCGCGTTGTTTGGTAAAGAAATCAGCCGCTACAAAACGGGTGAGGACGAGTACCCCATCAACCTTCGCTTCGCTGACGAGTTCCGCTACAACCTCGAGAGCTTGCTTAACCAGAAGATCACCTTCCGCGATCCGGGTTCGGGCCGCATCAAGCAGGTACCTATCGCGGCCGTGGCAAGCCCAAGCAAGTCGAGTACGTTCTCTGCCGTTAAGCGCAACGAGCTCAAGCGCGTCATCACACTCTATTCCGGAATCCAAGAGGGCGCCAACGCAAACGCCATCGTTGCCGAAATCAAGGAGTTATTTGCCAACGTAGAACTTCCCGCCGGGGTTACTCTGAGCTTTACGGGCCAGCAAGAAGAGCAGGCCAAAGAGTTCGGCTTCCTATCGAAAGCCCTCGTAGGAGCCGTCTTCATGATCTTTCTCATCATGGTCGGCCAGTTCAACTCTGCCCGCGTGCCCTTCCTCATCCTCGCCACAGTGGTGCTGTCGCTGATCGGAGTCTTCTTGGGCCTCATCATCTTCCGCATGGACTTCGTGATCATCATGACGATGATCGGAATCATCTCGCTCGCTGGAGTCGTAGTGAACAACGCCATCGTACTGGCCGACTACTCGGGCCAGCTGATGGAGCGCCGCAAGGTCGAATTGGGCCTCGACGAAGACGACCGCCTTCCGTTGGCTGAACTGAGCGGAATCATTACTGAAGCCGGCAAAACCCGCCTGCGTCCGGTGCTGCTGACTGCGATCACCACGGTTCTCGGCCTCTTGCCCCTCGCCACGGGTATGAACATCGACTTTGTCGGTCTCTTTATGCACAACGACGCCGACATTTACTTCGGAGGCGACAACGTGATCTTCTGGGGTCCGATTTCGTGGACCGTCATCTACGGATTGACCTTTGCGACCTTCCTGACGCTCGTCATCATGCCGGTCATGATCTACCTCACCGAGCGCGGACGCAGTAAGAAGGCGGCCGCAAAGTAGATTCTCGCGAGAAGTTTCTCGCGAGAAGTTTCTTGGTACTTGTTTCTCGTTACGGAAGCGGCCCTCGGGCCGCTTCCGTACTTTTGTGGGGTGATCCCCTTGATGAATGAATGGCGCAGCTGGCCCCTAGCCCGCTGGTCCGAAGTGGCCGAAGCGGCCAAACAGCACGTTTTAACGAGCACCCGCGACAAAGCGGGGCACATCGCCTCAAGCCTTGGCGCTGCCGAGTTGACGGTGGCGCTACATGGGGTGCTGGACACTCCAAACGATGTGCTGATCTGGGACGTTGGCCATCAGGCCTACATCCACAAGGTGCTTACCGGCCGCGCCGACGTGTTTGCCGCCAACCGCACCGCCGGAGGCCCAAGCGGATTCCCGCGCCGTAGCGAGTCTCCCTTTGATGCCTGGGGCGTGGGGCACTCGAGCACTGCGCTTTCGGCGGCCGTGGGCTTTGCACGCGCCGATCAGGCCCTCGGAACCCAGCGCCACCGCGTAGCGGTGGTCGGCGACGGAGCCATGACCGGCGGAATGCTGTTTGAAGCCCTCAACGACGGAGGCGGGTGGGGCGCCGACGTGTTGCTCGTCATCAACGACAACGGAATGGCCATCGAAGAAAACGTCGGCGCCCTGCACCGCGGCGGGCCGAATGCCTACCGCGGCCTGGTGGAATCCCTCGGATGGGCCTGGATCGACGGCGATGTGGACGGTCACGATGTGCCCGCCGTGGTGAGCGCTTTGGAGCGCGCGCTGGCGCTCCGCGGCCCGCGCGTGCTCCACGTGCGCACCCGCCGCCCAAGTGTCGCCGAATTGGGCCTCGACGAATCCGCCCCCGGACCCGACCACTTCCAGTCGCATTTTGCGGTGGCCCTCGCTTCGCTCGCCGCCAGCGACACCCGCATCCATGCGCTCACGGCGGCTATGGCTCCGGGATGCAGCCTTGACGTGGTGCGTGCCCAGTTCCCCGACCGGGTGCACGACGTGGGCATTGCTGAGCCCCACTGCCTGACGGCCGCGGCGGCCATGGCCGCCGCCGGCCTCCGCCCCGTAGTCAACTTCTACTCGACCTTTTCGCAGCGCGCCCTCGACCAGTGGATCCACGATGTGGCCCTACAGAAGTTGCCCGTAATCCTGTGCCTCGACCGCGCCGGAATGGTCGGCGAGGACGGCGCCACCCACCACGGAGTCTTTGACCTGGCGATGTTCCGCGCAGTGCCGCATACGGCTATTTGGGCTCCGCGCGACGGAGCCGCCCTGCGCGAAGCCCTCGAAGAGGCACTAGCCTACGGCGGGCCGTCCAT
>DMDX01000054.1:418-710 GCA_003451355.1 Cryomorphaceae bacterium | reverse complement strand
CGGGCCGTCCATCATTCGCTACCCGAAGGGCAAGGTTCCGCACTACCCCGCCCCCCTGCAGCGCCGCGGCGGAATGGATTGGATGCAGTCCGGAACCGGCGTCGCCCACTTCGCCCTCGGAACCGCCCTCAGCCAAGCCCTCGAAGCGGCCGCGCCCAGCCACAGCGTCATCGACCTGCGCCGCGCCAAGCCCATCGACCCCAACTCGCTGAACTACTTCGCCCGCAACCACCACACCTGGCACGTCTGGGAAGACGCCCAGGCAATCAACGGCGTGGGCCAAGCCCTCGGA
>DMDX01000054.1:0-138 GCA_003451355.1 Cryomorphaceae bacterium | reverse complement strand
CCTGGCTCCTCGAACACGGCTACAGCCACATCGCACTGCATCGCCACGGCTACCGGGACCGTTTTGTGGACCATGCTCCGCGCGAGCAGCAGATTAAGGATGCTCAGCGCTAGCGCGCTTCGCATCAGCTCGTTGGCA
>DMDX01000166.1 GCA_003451355.1 Cryomorphaceae bacterium | reverse complement strand
TAGGTTTCCCTGAGGCGCGGATTCCGCTCGCCGAATGCGCCATTTACTTGGCCTGCAGCCCCAAAAGCAATTCCGCCTACCTCGCTATTGATGCCGCGCTGGCCGAGGTACAGCGGAGCGGTGACCTCCCCGTACCCTTCCACTTGCGGAACGCGCCGACGCAAACCATGAAAAAGCTGGGATTTGGTGCGGAATATCAGTACCCGCACGACTTTTCGGGGAGTTTTGTGTCCCAGAACTACCTGCCGGACGGGCTGCGCAATGCCACGTGGTTTACACCCGGCGAGAATGCTACTGAAGCAAAAATTGCCGAGTTTTTAGCCGCGCGCTGGGGCGGCGAACGCCAACCTTAAAGGATCAGGATTTCGGTGCGTCGGTTGCGCGCACGGCCTTGTTCGCTGTCGTTGGAATCGACAGGTTTAGTCATTCCGAAACCTTTGAATTCAAGTCGATTGGATTCGATACCTTGAAGTGTTAGTTCACGATACACTCCCTCTGCTCGGCGGCGCGACAGGTCGAGGTTGTACGCGGCGGAACCTTGGTTGTCGGTATGCCCTTGGATTTGAACGCGCACGCTCGGATTCGCCTTGAGCCATGCCGCCAGGCTTTGGAGTTCTGGGCGGGATTCGGGCAGGAGTACGTCAGAGTCGGTCGCGAAGTAGACGTTCTCGAGGCGCGTGCGCTGGCCTGACTTGATGGGGTCCAGCCACAAGGTGTCGGTGCGTGCGTCGCTCGAGCGCTCACCCAAGACCTTGCGCTCGCTGAGCAGCTGGTAGCCCGGAGCTTGAATCTGAAATCCACGGGGACTCCCCAGCGGGAGCGCGACCTGGTAGTTGGGGCCGCGGTGGGCGACGGTTGCGGAACGTTCGGGGTCCGAAATGCTCCATTCGCTCTGAGGAACTGGGCGACCGGTGGTGCGGTCAGCCACCCACACCGTCCACCACAGGATAGGCGTAGGCTGGTAGGCCTTCGGCAGACTCAGTTGGTACAGGTCGACGCGCTCAGCGCCCTCGTACATTCCGCCGCGGGCCAAAAACGCCTCAGACCCGTCAGGTCGCACCACGAGACCAAAGTTGTCGAGGTGGTCGTTCAAGGGGTACGCGAGGTGCTGGGGCACCGACCAGGCGGTGTCGTTCAGACGGCGGGACAGGTAGAGGTCGGTTCCGCCCAAGCCCAAATGGCCGTCAGAGGCAAAGTAGAGGCTACGCCCGTCGGCGTGCAAAAACGGCGTAGACTCCATGCCGGGCGTATTAATCGTGGCGGGGAGCGGCCGAACGTCCACCCAGCGCCCCTCGCGCAGTTCGGCCCGCCAAATGTTGGCATTCCCCTGACCCTGACGGGATTCGCGTACAAAAAAGAGCTCGCGACCGTCGGCAGACAGACAAGGCTGGGACTCCCACTGGGTCGTGTTGATTGCGGGTCCGGCATTTTGGGCTTCAGACCAGGTTCCGTCAGCGCGCCGGATGCTGAAGTAAATGTCGCAGGATCCGTAGCCGTCACCCCGCTCACAGGCCGCAAAGGCCATGACTCGCTGGTCGCCGCGAATGCTCACTGCACCTTCGTTTCCGCGGGTATTCAAGCTTCCGGGAAGCGGTTGGGCTGCGCCCCATTCCACCGAAGTGCGTTGGCTTGCGAGAATCACCTCATCGCTTTGTTCGGAGCGCTGGCGCGCCGTAAAGTACAGGGTCGCATTGTCGCCTGAAATACTCGGAAAGTAGTTCATATCTAGACGATTGACCGAATCACTCAAGCGCCGAAACGCATAATTCTCGGGGCGAAGCACCGCCGACTGGGCAAAGCGCGCCGACGCTCGGATTTTTTCGGCTTCTACCCTTTGGGCTCCGGGTGTTTTGGGCAGATCGAGGTAGGCCGATGCGGCTGAATCTGCATGGGCGTACCAACCCTGGTTCATCGCGTTGTGCATCCATCGAAACATGGACTGGCGTTCGGCCCCCGCAGCGGCTCCGCGCACAAAGGCGTGGCGCGCTTTTGCTGCATCAAAGGGTGCAAACGCAGAATACGCTTCTCCCAACCCCACCCACGCGGCGGCGTACGCGGGATTCGACGCGGTGAGTTTTTCGAGCGCAGCTCGCGCCTTTTCTACCTGCGGCGGACTGCTTCTCAGGAGCTCCATGGCCTTCTGAAAGCGCTGAACCTCAGACTTCGACTGCCCGAACACGGCACCCGCAGCTGAAAGCCCAATAATCAGCAAAATCACTCGCTTCATTGGCTGCAAGGTACGCGGCGAAAACCTACCTTTGCCCTTTGGTCCCACGACCCCATGTCTGAAACACAGCTCGACCACGTACGTGACGTTTTCACCCGCTACCTCATCGATCGAGGGCAGCGCAAGACTCCTGAACGCTATGCTATTCTGAGCGAAGTCTACGCCCAAGACGGACACTTCGACGTCGAGACGCTCTACGCCAGCATGAAGGCCAAAAACTATCGGGTTAGCCGAGCGACACTCTACAACACGATGGACCTGCTGCTTGAATGCGGACTCGTTCGCCGCCATCAGTTTGCCACCAACCAAGCGCACTACGAAAAATCCTACTTCAACCGCCAGCACGACCACCTACTGCTCGTGGATAGCGGCGAAGTCAAAGAATTCTGCGACCCGCGCATTCAACAAATTAAAGCCAGCATTGCCGACCTCTTTGGGGTCGAAGTGACGGGCCACCAACTGTACATCTACGCTAAATCCAAAACTGAACAATGAAGGGTGCTGACATACTCCTCGGCCTGCAATGGGGCGACGAAGGAAAAGGTAAAATTGTGGACGTCCTCACGCGGGACTACGACGTCGTAGCACGCTTTCAGGGCGGCCCCAACGCCGGACACACCCTTGAATTTGAAGGCATTAAGCACGTTCTGCACACGATTCCGAGCGGAATTTTTCACGCCAAAGCCGTCAACATCGTCGGAAACGGCGTCGTTATCGACCCCGTGATTTTCATGCGCGAAATCGACAAGCTGGCTCCGTTTGGAGTGAAGTGTGCCGACTGCCTGCGCATCTCGCGCAAAGCGCACCTCATTCTGCCGACGCACCGTTTGCTCGACGCTGCTTCAGAAGCAGCCAAAGGCAAGAATAAAATTGGTTCGACACTCAAGGGAATCGGCCCTACCTACATGGACAAGACCGGCCGCAACGGCTTGCGGGTGGGCGACGTGGAGCTTCCCGACTTCATGGAGCGCTACGATGCGTTGAAAGCGAAGCACTTACAAATGATGGACGGGGCCGAACACGCGTTTGACCTCGCCGCTGCCGAGGCCGAATGGCACGCCGCGATGGACCGCCTCAAGCAGCTTCCGTTGGCCGACACCGATATTTTAATTCAAGAGGCCTACCGCGCGGGCAAGCGCATCCTCGCCGAGGGCGCGCAGGGCACCATGCTTGATGTAGACTTCGGAACCTACCCGTTTGTAACCTCTTCGACTACCACTGCGGCCGGAGCGTGCACGGGTCTGGGTCTTGCTCCGAACCGCATCGGGGAAGTCATCGGAATCTTTAAAGCCTACTGCACCCGCGTGGGCAGCGGCCCCTTCCCTACCGAGCTCGACAACGACTTGGGCGAAGAAATCCGCCAGAAAGGCCATGAATTTGGATCTACCACAGGACGCCCTCGCCGCACCGGCTGGCTCGACTTGGTCGCGCTCAAGTACGCCGTAGAAGTCAACGGTGTTACCCAGCTAATGATGATGAAGGCGGACGTGCTGAGTGGCCTCGAATCACTGGACGTGTGTACTGCCTACCGCTACCGCGGAGAAGAGGTGTCGCACCTGCCCTACCGACTTGATTCTAATTTACTCGAGCCGGTCTACCAAAGCCTTCCGGGCTGGAGCGAGGACCTGACTGGGGTTCGCCACACCAAAGACCTTCCCGCGACCTTGGAGTCCTACGTTCGCTTTATCGAGGACTACACGGGAGTTCCGGTGGTACTGGTGTCCGTCGGGCCCGACCGCGAACAAACGCTATGGCGCCGCTGAGTCGGATCCTGAGCATACTTTTTATTGCCGCAGGCTGTGCCGCGGCAGGTCAGTCCCTTCAACTCAAAAAGGTCCGCAAGATGACCGTCGAGCAGTTCGGGGGTCGCAACGTCACCAAACTCAGAGGAGACGTGCAGCTCTCTGGCGCCGAAGGGGTGTTTACGTGCGACAGTGCGGATTGGTTCCGAAACGAAAACCGTTTTTTTGCCTATTCCAACGTACGCTTTAGCGGGCGAGACGGCATGGTGGTTCGTTCGCGCACCCTCGAATACTTGAACGGAGAAAGCTACTTTTCGGGCGGAGTAACCGTCACTGACGGTGACCAAACCCTGCGCACGTCAAGCCTGCGCTACAGCACCAAGGGTCGAAAGGGCTCGTTCAGCCAACCTGCGGAGGTGCACACCAAAGACGGTGATTTGACATGCCGAAGAGGTTCATTCGAAGGCGACACCTACCGTTTTTTAGGCGACGTACGCTGGGTCGGGGCAGACCAAAATCTATTTGGCGAACAAATGGACTATGCGGCCACGTCGCGAAGCGCCGTGCTACCCAAGGGTGGTTCAGG
>DMDX01000074.1:10557-13474 GCA_003451355.1 Cryomorphaceae bacterium | reverse complement strand
GCGAGTACGATGCTGCCGCAGGCTCCGCTCACCGTAAGCGAAACGGGGTAGGTGCCCGCCGCGGTGTAGGTGTGGCGCCCGATGGCAGTGTTCGCCGTGGTTCCGTCGCCAAAGTTCCAGAGGTAGTTGAGGCCCACGCCCTGAACGCCCGTCGCCTGGCCCCAGAAGGTGAGGGCGGTATCGGTCCGGTAGGTCCAGTTTGCCGCGGTTTGCGGGAAGCTGGTGAGGGTGAGGGTGTCGGAATCGGTTCCGCCCGAGCCGTTAAGGCTGAGCACGATGGTCTTGCTACCCGGTGAGAAGTAGTAGACCGAGTGCGGTCCGGGACCACTTGCGACGCTCGGTACCGAGCCCAAGCCAAAGTTCCACTGCGCCAAGGCGGTTCCGGGATTGACGGCGGTGAAGAGAACCGTGTCGAGCACACAGGTGCTGTCGCTCACGCTCGCACTGGCCACAGCGACCGGAGCCGAGGCACCCAAGTCGTAGACCTGGACGTTGTCCACGTACAGGTTGTTCCCGTATCCGTTGAGGCCGACGAATCGGAACTTGACACTTGGCCCTGAAATTCCGGCCGGCAGCGCAATGCTGTCGCGGCGCCAGTGGCTCGCAAGCGACGGAAGGAAGTTCGTGGTTTGTGAGGCTTTGGTGGCAAGGGTAGTCCCTGACTTCACGTACCCGGTGGGCTGCCAGCTCGAACCACAGTTAGTGCTGTACTCCACACGCAGTCCGTCGACGTAGTTGACCGGATCGTAGGGTGCGTAGGCCACGTCAAAGACGAGGAAGGGTAAGGTGGTTCCGCTCAAGTCAATGCTCGGCGTAATCAGCCCGTCTTCTTGAGGAGCGTTGTTGTAGTTGAAGAAGTTGATCGTCATCGAGTTGGTGGTGGTTCCGGTGATGCCGATACTGTTGGCAACCGCCCATGTGAGTCCGTTGTCGGGGTTGTCCACCGACCACCCGAGGGGCAGGCCAGGGGCAAAGGGCTCTGCGAAGGGCAGTGGGGCGCCGGCCGTCAGGGTGATTGAACCCGTGGCGGTGTCTGCTCCGAAGCTGTTGCTGGCAATCAGCTGCACAGTGTAGGGTGCAAGTGAGCTGAAGCTGACCCATGGGTTTTGGCTGGTTGAATCGGTTCCGTTGGTGAACGTCACGCCGCTGCGCGGAGTAATGACCCAGCGCCATCCCGACGGGCTGTTGCTCGACTGGTCGAACAGCTGCACGACTTGGCCAAGGCACGGAGTAGCCGAAGGAAGCTGCACTGCTGCTGCTGGAGCGGAGATCACTTCGCTGATGCTGATTCCGTCGATGGCGATGTCGCTTGAGGCGGCGTTGCCAGTGATTCCGCGAAAGCGAAGCACCACATTGCCCCCGATGTACGGAACCAATGAGGCGTTGATGGTCAGCCAGTTACTGCCTTGGTTGCCCATGATGGGGGCGATGGCATCAAGGGTCCAGCGTCCGCCTGAAAGCACGTCGACGTGAAGTTCGCCTTGGCCGTTCCCGAGCATGTGCGCCGAGAAGGTGAGCTGGGGCAAGCTCGCGTTGGTCAGGTCGATGCAGGGGCTGTAGAGCAGCGCTTCAGAGTTGGTGCAGCTCGACGACTCGAGGTAGAGGTAGCGGTCGTTTGCGCCGCCGCCGTTGGCACCGCCGGTGGGTCCCGTGCTTGACGTGGGTGTCGTGTTGGCATTGGTGCGCCAGTCGTGAATGTCTTCGCTTCCGTTGGTGGCGTTCACCCAGCCTGCACTCAGGGAGCACGCGGTGGTTCCACAGTTAGCCGTGGTGGGGCAGTTGCCAAAGGTGTCGAAGTTTTGGGCGAAGGGCAGGCTCGATGGGGTGCCGCTGGCGACCATCGTGAACGATTGCACGAGGGTGTCGTTGTAGGGATTTTGGTCACCAGTGAGCTCGGTCCACACGCGCAGTGCGTAGGTGCCCGCGGTCGAAGCGCTCACCGTGCCCGTTAAGGTGGCTACTGAGCTTTGGCCGGGATTGAGGTTGACGCTGAGGGTGTCGCGCTGGATGCTGCCGCTTCCGAGCTGGAAGGCAATGGGGACACTCGTCAACGGGGTTGTCGCGGGGTTAAGGACGCGAATCTCTACCGGAAGTCCTCCCACGGGCTGGCAGTCGGGCATGCGTCCCACGGGGTTAAGCACCGCGGTAAGTGCGGCGTCGTTGGTAACGAGGCAACCCTGGATTCCCGCGGGCTTCTCAATGGCTACGGCGCGCTTGCCGGCGCGTCCCGCCGGGGTCAGCGCGGCCACACTCACCCATTCGGCGGTGTTGGGGTTGCTTCCGGTGAATACAAATGCGGTGCTGGTCGTGGTTCCGACCGAATCCATGTACTGAGGACCGAGTTTGTAGACGACATAGCCCGCTGCACCCGGAACCGGAGACCACGTGACGCGGAACGAGTCCGGGCAGGTCCACTGGTGGTTGAGGTTGGTGGGCACGCCCACACGGCTCATCACGTAGTTGGTGGTGTCACCTTGGGTGCCGCGCGTGAGGCGCAGCCACATCTGGTCGTTGACGCCGGTCGGAACCTGCCAGTTGGCCTGAGTCGCCGTAGCACCCGGGTTGGCAATGCTCACCCACGTCGCGCCGTTGTCTTGCGAGTAGCTGAGCTGGTAGGGGCTTCCGTTGGGCTCGGCATCCCAGCGCACCGGGGTTATTTGGCCCGGAACCAGGACCTCTCCTCCAATGGGGTAGGTCAGTTCGACGTCGGCGGCCACCGTAGTCCAGGTGACCCAGTACTCTTGGGTTCCGCCTTGGGCGATGCTTCCCGATACAATGAGGTCGTAGTCGCCTGCGGCTGGATTGAGGACTTCAAACTGCTCGGCGGTGTTCAGGCTGTCCACAGCTTGTACGGCGGGGCTGTTAAGTGCGGTGGCCGTTGGCGTGGGATTGAGGACCCAAGGGAGCCACGATGAGG
>DMDX01000074.1:2172-10346 GCA_003451355.1 Cryomorphaceae bacterium | reverse complement strand
TGTGGCGGCGGGGTCGGTCCAGTGGAGCATCACGCGCAGTACCTGCTGCCCTGAGGGGATGCTGATGCGGATGGTGTCGGTTCCGCCCTGGGTTAGGGTGTCCCGGACGAAGTGGTTTTGTTCGATGGCACGGGCAGCGCGCAGCGCGTTCAATCGGCCGTACCCGTAGATGAAGTCGGGACCGTTTTGCCCGAGGTCGTCGGCAGTATTCATGAGGATGGCCTTCATGAGTCCACCGTGCGGATCCTGGCCGCTGTGGGTTTGGCGGTAGGCGTCGTAGAGTTGCGCAAGTACGCCGGCGGTTCCGGGGCAGGCCATGGAAGTGCCCGTTTTAAACCCATAGGCATTGGGCGAAACGCAGGAGTAGACGTTGGTTCCGAGTGCCGACACGTCGGGCTTGATGCGGCCGTCGTGGGCGGGGCCGCGGCTACTTGAGTTGGCAATGGCGTCGTTGGCCTGCACGTTGGCCACGGTAATTACGTTTTTGGCCTGCTTGTGTCCGCCCGTGATGTTGCCCCAACCTGAACCGGCACCGTAGTTGCAGTTGGCGGTTCCATTGTTGCCCGCAGAAAAGACGTGCATCAAGTGGTAATTCTGCACGATGTCTTGGTCCATTTGCTGCGTGAACGAAGTGTAGCCCGCGTTGCAGCCATTGGAATAGCTGCTGGCTGTGACGCGTACCCCGTAGGTCGTGTAGTGCGCGTCGACGCTGTTGAGGTTTCCAGGGTAGCTGTAGTACACGAGTGATGCGCCCGGAGCTTGGCCCTCCCCGTCGGGGTCGATGTTGCCGGCGCCCATAATGGTTCCCGCAACGTGGTCGCCGTGGTCGCCTTGGCTGGGACCGCTGAGGTTGGCCGTGATTCGTCCCTTGAAGTCGACGTGGGGCTCGATGTCGCCGTCGTCGCCGTGGCCGACCACTACGCCGGTGCCGCGGTAGTTGCGTCCGCCGGGGAATGGCACGCGGATCGCCGTCGCTCGGTGGTTTTTGGTTCCGGTGAGGTTTTCGGGCTCGCCCGGAGCCTCTTTAGGCTGTACAAACTGCACTTCGGGAAGCGCGGCAATGCGCTGCAGGTCACTCGGGTTGATCCGAACACTGATTCCGTGCGCTGCGGTGGCGACGACCGTGCCGATGCGGTCTAGGTTCGCAGAGAGCGCTGCACTTGAGGAGGTTGCGAGCGGAACCACCACCAGCTCTACCTCGCTGCCCACCCAAGCGTAATCTGGGAACGAACCAGTGGCAAGGGTGCTACTGAGTTTCATGGCTCCGGTAAAGGGAGCCGCGCCGCGAAGGGGAAGCTGGGCGGCATAGCTCCATGCTTGGGTTGCGTTGACGGGAATCTCGACGAGGTAGGCGTTGAGTGGGAGGTAGCCGTGGTTCACGGCTCCGCGCGCCGACCAATTGGCCCACTCGAGCTCGGTCAGCGGACGCGCAAAGGCGAATACGCGCACCACGCGCTGGCGGGATTCGCCCGGCAGAGGTTTAGAAAGTACACCTAGATTGACTTCAGTGAGCTGGTAGACACCAGACTGCAGGAGTACCCGAGCAGGCTTAGCGGCGTCGGTTTGAGCGGAAAGTTGGAGGGCCACCACGGCGGCCACGGCAAGTAGGCGTAATTTCATCGGCTATTAACAGAATAAGAGGCACAATTTAGAACCATAATGCACAACTATCGTTTAATGTTTGCGTGGGCGCTCATCGTGACTGCGGCAACGGCCCAGCCTGTGCAGCGCATTTTGTACGTCGCGGCGCACCCCGACGACGAAAATACCCGGCTGATCGCGCACTGGTCGCGGGCAGAGGGACGAGATGTCGCCTATGTGAGCCTCACCCGCGGAGAAGGCGGCCAAAATTTAATCGGCCCCGAATTAGGTCCTTCGCTTGGTGCCATTCGCGAGGCGGAGCTTCGTGCTGCCCGACAGATTGATGGGGCAAAGCAGTACTTTACGTCAGCTCCGGATTTTGGGTACAGCAAGAATCCTGAGGAAACGTTTACAATTTGGGATCGCGAACAGATTCTGGGCGAGCTGTTTGCGCGTGCAGCAGAATTTCGACCCGACGTGATTGTGACGCGCTTTCCGCCCGACTCGAGGGCCGGCCACGGCCACCATACCGCCTCGGCGATGTTGGCCTTGGATCTTTTTGCCCGCCTGCAGCGGGACCGAATGTGCAATGGGGATTGGGCTCCGCGCGCCGTGTACTGGAATACCTCGACGTGGTGGGCGAAGGACCTCGAGAATGCGTCCTTGAGCGACAGCTTAGTGCGCCTGCAGATTGGTGGCTACCACGAGGCCTTGGGCAAGTCGGTGCTTCAAATCGGAACCGAGGCCCGCAGCATGCACAAGTCCCAAGGATTTGGCGCAGAGAACGAGCATGGGTACAAGACTGAGTTTTTGCAGTTGCTCGCAGGAACTCCGGTGGATTTCACGGCTTCGTTGCCGTCCAACCCTAGGCAAGATATGCACATTTGGCGCGAGGTTCGAGCCGACCGCCCATGGTTTACCGAACGCGACAGCATCGCGCTAAAGCGCACGGAGGTCTTCATCAATGAAGGCAGGGAGTCCGCAGAAATGGACGGCGTACTAATGGCGCCTGGCCAGCGCCTCGAGCGTGAGGCTAGTCCGCTCCAGCAGGCATGGCACGTCACTTCGGACCGGGTCAAGGGGGAGCTCCGCCGCCCAAGCATCCCAGCGGATCCCCTCAGTGTAGCGTTGGATGTGCCGAGTGTGATTGCAACGACAAAGCGCCCGTACGATGTTCAGGTTCGGTTTACGCAGTGGGCCTTGGCTAAGTCTTTTGACGTGGAGGTCCACGTTCCCAAGGGGTGGAAGTTGCTCAGCGCCAAGCGCATAAAGTGGACGGCGCAACCGGGTTCCGCCCTCGAGTACAGCGTCCCAGTGCGCCTCGAGCCCGGAAGCAATCCGGTCGATGGCGAGCTCACCTTCACGATGGACGGCAAGCCGGTGCGCCGCGTTGTCGAACTGCGCTACGACCATATTCCGCATACCGAAGTGTGGGTGGATGGCGGAATTCCGCTGCGCTTTGTGCCTATGTCGCTGCCCACCGCCACCGTGGGCGTCATCGAGGGAGCCGGCGACGATGCAGCACTCGCATTGTCCCAGCTCGGATTCGAGGTGCGGCAGCTCGACCCCTTGAGCATGACCGCGGCAGACCTCGACGGACTTGCGGCGGTGGTTACCGGAGTCCGTGCCTACAACGCCACCCCCGGAATGGACCGAGCGAATGCGGTACTCGAGCCGTGGATTCTCAACGGTGGCCGCCTCGTCATGCAGTACGCGACCGCAAGCAGCGACCGTACGGCGAGTCAAATGGGCCCGTTGCCCTTTGCGTTAGGCCGCCAGCGGGTAACGCGCGAAGATGCGGTTCCGCAGTTTTTGGCGCCCCAGCACCCGTTAATGACGACGCCCAATGTGCTGGATGCGAGCGATTTCAATGGCTGGGTTCAAGAACGCGGACTCTACTTCGCCCAAACTTGGCCCGCCGAGTTCACGCCGCTCATCGCATGGTCTGACCCGGGCGAGCCTTTGGCTCAGGGTGCGCTAATTACGGCCCGCTACGGCGACGGAAGCGTCACCTACTGTGCGCTGTCCTTGTTCCGCCAGTGGCGCGCCGGCGTTCCAGGTTCGTACCGAATTTTGGCCAACCTCGTCGCTCATGACCGCTAGTTTGCGCCCGCTCGACCTCGCTGCGCTGGTGCTCACGATCGGCGGAATCGCGATCTACGGCATGTGGAAGTCGCGCCAAAAAGGCTCTGCAACCGAGTTTTTAAGTGGCCAGCACCAGACCCACTGGCTGACGATGGCGCTCGGAATTCTCGCCACCCAGGCCTCAGCCATCACCTTTTTAAGTACGCCTGGTCAGGGGTTTGGCGACGGACTTCGCTTCGCCCAATTCTACCTCGGGATGCCGCTGGCGCTCTTCGTCCTCGGAGCCTGGGTGGTGCCGCGCTACATGCGCAGCGGAGCCCGAACCGCCTACGAATACCTCGAAGGTGTTTTTGGGCCGCGGGTTCGTGGCCTTGCGGCTTCACTTTTTCTTATTTCGCGGAGCCTAGCGGTCGGCATCACCCTGTACGCTCCGGCGATTGTCTTGTCGGCACTTTTTGGGTGGAACCTCAAGGTCACTGTCTTGGTGATCGGCGCAGTGGTCATTGCCTACACGGCTTTTGGAGGCTACAAGGCGGTTGAAGTCACGCAAACAGCCCAGATGACGGTGATTTTGCTCGGACTGGTTGCCGCATTTGTGGTGCTGCTTCAAGGGCTCCCCGAGGGGCAGGGGTTGACCGAGGTTTGGTCGCTCAACCGTGCCTACGGGCATACGCAAGTCTTGGATTTTGAGTGGAATCCAGCTAGCCGCTACACGGTATGGTCGGGGCTTGCAGGCGGATTCTTTTTGGCCATGGCCTACTTCGGGACCGACCAAAGCCAAGTCGGCCGCTACCTCGGGGGCAAGAGCCTCACTGAGATTCGGCGCGGATTCCTGTTTACCGGGCTGATCAAGTTCCCCATGCAGCTCTTCATTTTGAGCCTCGGGCTGCTCTTACTGGCCCGAATGCACTTTGCCGACGAGCCCCTTTGGCACAATCCCGCCGTGGCTCGCGAGTGGGTTGGAATGCGCCCCGACCTTGACGCCCAGTGGGCCGAGGTCAACGAGCAGCGCCAGCAGCTCGCGGCCCAACCTGAAACCCCGGAGCGCCAAGCCCAACTGGCCAGCCTCCACGAGCGACGCAACGCCCTAAAGGCTGATGCGGTGGCTGAGGTTCAGGCCACAGCGCCCCACCTCGAAACCAAGGACCAGGACTACGTCTTTTTGGGCTGGGCACTGGGCCACATGCCGGTCGGCCTGCTTGGCCTTTTGCTCGCGGTAATCATGGCCGGAGCCATGTCCAGTTCCAGCGCCGAAATCAATGCGTTGGCGGCCACCTCAGTCATTGACTTTGGTCGCGTGCTCGGGCTGCGTGAAACGCTTAAAACGTCTCGTTGGGTCACCGCGTTTTGGGGTTTAGCCGCCATGGGCGTGGCCCTTTTGGCCAGCCTTTACGAGAATCTGATTCAGCTCGTCAACCTCATTGGTTCGCTGTTTTACGGGCCGATGCTCGGAATTTTTGTCTGCGCCTGGCTCTTCAAGCGCCTCCCGTGGCGGGCGGTATTTTGGGGCGGAATCCTCGCGGAATCCGCCGTCCTCTCCCTGCACGCCGCAACGCTTGCGGGCTGGCTCGAACTCGGCTACCTCTGGTACAACCTCATCGGCGCCGTCCTCGTCGTGGCGCTGGCGTGGCTGCTGCCGTTCCGCGCCCCGCGGGCGTAGCCGACTTCTCGGCGTAGATGGCCTCCATACGCTGGACGATTTCGCCCACTGCGGGGCAGACCAACGCATTCTTGGCGGTCAACTCCAAAATTTGGACCTGCTTCACTCGGTCGGTATGCGGGTACTCGCGGCAGGCCTTTGGGCGATCCTCATAAATGGAGCAGGCGTTGTCGGACTCCAAAAACGGGCAAGGCAGTTGCTTGAGCACCCAGTCGTCCTCTTCGTCGCGTCGCAAGTAGCTGGCTTCAAAATCAGCTGTTTTGAGACCCAAGCGCTTGGCTACGCGATCCTTGTCGCGCTCGGTCCACAATGGGCCGGTTGTCTTGCAGCAGTTGGCGCAGGTCAGGCAGTCCGTCTTGGCGAACACGGCCTCGTGAAACCCATGCACCACGGCATCGAGGTCGCGTGGAGGCTGACGCTTTAAACGCTTTAAAAACGCCTCAGGACCCTTCTTCACTCAGCCCGAAGCTTTTCGATGAAGGCCGTGGTTTCCTGAAGCCATGGCTCGTACTCAGGGGTTCCGGGCCCGTAAAACCCGCTGTAAATCTTGCGCACGCGACCTTTTTTGTCGAGGTAAATGGTAGTAGGGTAGGACGAAAAGTTGGCGAGTCCATCGAGGACGCGCTCCACGGCTCCGCGCTCGGCACGGCCCGCGAACAAAATGGGGTAGCGCAGGTCCAGTCCGCGTACAAACTTGTCTACGGCGGCAAATGCTTGCTCGCGCTCCGCGCTCCGCTCAAAGGTCAAACCAAAAAACTGCACGTCGGGGTAGGCCGCGTGAAACTGCGTGAAGGCATTGCTCTCGTCCACGCAATTCGGGCACCACGAACCCATGATTTGAATCACGGCGGGCTTGCCCAATTCAGGGCTAAAAAGTGCGCCGCTTTGGTAGTGCGGAAGCGAAAACGTGAGTGATTCGACCCCCGGCTTGAGGCCGGCTAGGGTAGTGGGGTCGGCCAGCTTCGCGTCGGGATCGGCCTTGCCCGTAATGGCCTGGTCGCGTGTGGCGCTTAGGATTTGCCGTCCGCGGACGGCTCCGCCCTCGAGAAGCGCTAACTCAAACACGTAGGCAAAGACCCCGTTGAAGGTGCTGAGGTGCACGCGGTTGCCGCGTCGGTTCCCCGCCAGATAGCGGTAGTCGCCGGACTCGGTCATGATGGTTCCGGTGACGATTCCGTCCTCGCCCTCGCGGAGCACGGCAATACCTGGATTACCCTCAGCGGCCGGCTGGTCAGGGTGGTGAAAACGCAGCGCGTAGCGGTCAGCTAAAGGTTGCTCTGACCCTTGTGGATTGGGGAGCGCAAACCGTGGGCGCTTGCCCATGGTCAGTAAAAGAGGGTACTGCTCGCCGCGGTCAGGGCGGATCCAAAATCCGTCCAATGCTCGGCCGGCGCGGCGCCACACTAGCTCACCCGGGAAGTACGGGATTTCGTAGCGCTCATAGCCGTCGGGAGTGGCGCTGGCGTAGGCCAGGAGTATTCGCTCGGTTCCGTTGGCCACGTACATGTCGGGCCGTACGGCACCCTTGGGCTGCACCGACATAATGTCAAACGGCAGCACCCAAGCGGCTTGCCCGTCCATCGCGGGACGCAGGGTGATTTCGGCGTGGAACCAGGTTTCTTTGGCTGTGTTCAGCGCGCGCGGCTGAGCCACCACGACCCACGCGGCGAGTCCCAGGATGAGGACAAAAATGATTTTCATTCCCCCAAGTTAGTACTGCCGGAGCGCTTCGCGGTACGCGTCGACCCGTGCGGCCAATTCTTCGCGAACGCGGCGGTACTGACCAGCTTGGTCAACCTCGCCAAGGTGACCACCAAGTACATTGAAGTAGTACTTGATCTTGGGTTCGGTTCCGCTCGGACGCGCCGTGATGCGGTCGCCGTTGGCCATCACCAGCTGGATCACGTTGGATGCGGGAAGCGTCAACGCGCTCGTCGAGCCATCTGCCAGCACCCGCTTACTACGCTGCTGGTAGTCGACCACCTCGGCAACCGAAACCCCTGCCACCTCAGTCGGAGTCGCCGTGCGTAAGCGCGCCATAATGGCCTGAATTTCTTCGAGTCCGCTGCGCCCTGGCTTGGTCACGCTCAGCAGCTCGTCTTGGTGCACTCCGTGGCGGGCGTACAGGCCAAGTAGGGCGTGGTAAAAACTAGAACCGTTCGCGGCGTGAAATGCCGCGGCCTCAGCGAGCAGACAGGCTGAGCCAATGGCGTCCTTGTCGCGCACAAAGTCGCCCGCGAGGTAGCCGTAGCTTTCTTCGCCTCCGACTACAAACGTTTGCTTGCCTTCGCGGAGTCGGATTTGCTCCGCAATCCATTTAAAACCGGTAAGCGTTTCGGTCGTTTCCACGCCGTAGTGCTCGGCCACGCGAAGCAGCAGGGGCGAAGTCACCACGGTGCTGGCCACAAAGGGGTTCGCGGGCATGCTCCCTTGGGCGGAACGCTGCGCGAGCACGTAATCCATCAGCACCGCCGCCGCCTGGTTGCCGTTGAGCAGCACAAGGTCTCCGTGGTCGTTGCGGACGGCAATACCCACGCGGTCGCTGTCGGGGTCGCATCCCACGACGAAGTCGTATCCAAGTTCTTCAGCTCGGGCCACGGCGAGGGCCAGCGCAGCTGGTTCCTCAGGGTTTGGAGAGTGCACCGTGGGAAAGTTTCCGTCCGGCGTGGCCTGGGCCTCAAGCACGTCCACCTTAGTGAACCCCCATCGCTTGAGCGATTCAGGTAGCAGCGTGATCGAGGTTCCGTGAAGTGCCGTAAACACGATGCCCAATCCGGCATTGCCTTGGCGGTTGAGCGAAAGCGTTTCAAGAGCACCCAAGTAGGCCTCGTCGGTTTCGCGACCGAGG
>DMDX01000074.1:0-1922 GCA_003451355.1 Cryomorphaceae bacterium | reverse complement strand
CCGTCACTCCAGTACACTTTGTATCCGTTGTACTCTTTGGGGTTGTGCGAAGCCGTGATCACAATTCCCGCCGTGCATCCGTGCAGGCGCACCGCAAAACTCAGTTCAGGGGTAGGGCGCAGGGCGTCAAACAGCCACACGTTCACCCCATTTGCCGCTAGGACGTCCGCAGCGACACGGGCAAATTCCGGAGCTTGATTCCGCGAATCGTACGCAATCGCCACCGAAGGCGTCGCACTCGCGGCATTGACGTAGTCCGCCAATCCCTGGGTCGCAAGGCCCACGGTGTAGCGGTTCATGCCGTTGCTGCCCAAGCGCATTAGTCCGCGCAATCCACCCGTGCCAAATTCGAGTTCCGTGTAAAACGCCTCGTTGAAGACCGCCGGATCCGAATCTTGCATGCCGCGAATCGCAATCTTGTCCGCCTCATCAATGGGACTGTTCAACCAAATTTGCGCGCGCTCCAGGGCGCCGGAATCCAAAATCGTACTCATACGTGGCAAAGGTCGCCACGGATCGGTGCTTATTCAATCCTTCGCGCAGGAACTGGTATAAATCGGTGAATTACCAATTGCCAATCGCAGCTAGAACGCCGCCATCTGCACCGCCGCCACCGCCGCTTCTTCGCCCTTGTTGCCGAGACAGCCTCCGCTGCGGTCGAGGGACTGCTGGTAGGTGTCGTCGGTGAGCACACAGAAGATCACGGGAGTTTTGCCGGTGGCATTGAGGCGGGCGATGCCGTAGGTAACGCCTTGGCAGACAAAATCGAAGTGGGGCGTTTCGCCGCGCACCACCGAACCGATGGCGATTACGGCGTCGTACTCGAGGGATTCGGCGTGCACCTTGCATCCGTGGATGAGTTCAAAGCTGCCAGGGACGTCAAAGCGGTCCACGCGGTCGGCGCGAAGCTGTTCAAGTACGCGGGTCGCCCCGTCGGCGAGGGCGTTTGTGATCTCGGAATTCCAGGAACTCACCACCAACGCAAAGCGCCGCCCTTTTGCGGTGGGAGCGGCGCTGAGGTCGAGGGGTCCGCGCTCGGCGGTAGCCATTACTTGGCTGCGAGCTTGGTTTCGTAGTAGGCGATCAACGCGTCGGCATTGGCACCCTCGGAGGAGGTAGGGAAGTCTTCTTTGATCCGCTTCGTGTACTTGAGCGCGGCGCTAAAGTCTTCGTTGACTTCGGCGGCGATTGCTGCCTTTGACAAAAAGAAGGGGGTAAAGAAGTCGTTTGATTCAAAACCAGCGGCCTTAACGTAGAACTCTTGCGCATCCTCGGGTTGGTTGAGGTCGGCAAAAGCGTCGCCGATAGCGCCGGTGGCTACGATGTCCAAAAAGGTTCCGTCGCCGTCAAACTCCTCGAGGTAGTCGATGGCCTCTTGGGCGTTGCCCATGCCGAGGTAGCAAAGTCCGGCGTAGTAGTTGGCGAGGTTGCCGGCTTTGGTTCCGGAATATTCGTCAGCGACATCCAAAAAGCCCATGAACTCGGCGTTGCCGTTCAATGCAAGGCGAAGGGAGTCCTGAGAAAACACGTCCTGAGCCGCGTAGAGCTCGAGCTGTGCCTCTTCTTCGGCGGGCTTCACGATGAACTCTTGGTAGCCCCACACTAAGGCCACGGCCGCGATAATGCCTCCGACCGCATAGGTCAGTTGCTTTTGGTATTTGTGAAACAGGGTTTCGGCCTTGCTCAAGGTCTCTTCAACCGCTTCGATGGGGCGCTCGACCAAGTCGATGTTTTTTCTGTCTTTTGCCATAGGGCGGCAAAGATAGCCAAAGCACGCATACCTAGGTACTTTTGCATCATGCAAGATGTAGTGCTCGATCACCTTAAGTTGGTTCACTTTAAAAACCACGCCCAGGCTGAATTCTCGTTTTCGCCCAAGCTCAACGCCTTGGTGGGCTCAAATGGCTCGGGCAAAACTTCGG
>DMDX01000144.1:4651-8266 GCA_003451355.1 Cryomorphaceae bacterium | reverse complement strand
GCAATGCTCCAGGCGAAGGCCGATTCGCGGCCTCCCGAACCAAAAATGAGTACGTTCATGCGGCAAAGGTCGGGCTAATCTCAAGGATTGCCAAGGCACACTTAAGGTGTCTTTTCGTACTGGCATACAGGATTTTTTAGCGATTTTCACCATAGATAGTGTACATTTTACACACAATTATTTTTAATTAATTTACTCATTTACAATACGTTAAATGTTTCATAACGTGGGGTTGACATTTAGTAATCCGTACTATATTGCTAGAGTTAATGGTAGGTTTTACCATAAGATCACATCACATGACGCAACGCATACTTCCCTTCTTAGTCATCCTACTGGCCTTCGGAACCCACGCAGTTTGGGCACAAACAACTCCTATTAAAGGAACAGTTGTCGAAGAAGGCACCTTCAGCCCCATCCCCAATGCCGTAATTAGCCTCGCCGACGGTGCAGTTCTTACTTCCTCAGACGCTCAAGGATCCTTTACCATCAACGTGAAAGCAGGCGTCAGCCTCAAGGTTCGGGCGCTGGGTTACACCGACAAGACGGTTCCAGCAGCCAACGGCATGCGCGTAATCCTCGTGTCGGAAACCTCAGAGCTCGACGAAGTCGTCGTAGTCGGTTTTGGTACCCAAAAGAAGTCCAACGTCACGGGAGCCATCGCGCAAGTCAAGGCCAAGGACATCGAGAACATGAGCCTCTTGCGCGTGGAGCAAGCCCTTCAAGGCCGCACCGCCGGAGTCCAAGTGACTCAGAACTCCGGTCAACCGGGTGCGGGTAGCGTCGTGCGCATTCGCGGAACGGCGTCCATTAACGGTTCCGACCCACTTTATGTCGTCGACGGAGTTGTGATCGGAGGCGGAATCGACTACCTCAACCCGAACGACATCGAAACGATTGAAGTACTTAAGGACGCCGCCTCTGCCGCGATCTACGGTGCCCGCGGCGCCAACGGCGTCATCATTGTGACCACGAAGAGCGGTAAAGGCGCCAGTGGCCAAATGAACGTGAGTGTTTCGGCCTACCAAGGCATTCAGAATCCGTGGCGCAAGGTTTCGGTTCTGGACGCGACCGAGTACGCGACCCTTCAAAATGAAATGGCGGCGGCGGCTGGTCAGTCGATTCCGTACGCCGACCCGCGCAGCTTCGGAGCTGGTACCGACTGGCAGGACGCCGTGTTCAACCGCAATGCCCCCGTTCAGTCGATCGACGTGAGCATGTCGCAGAGCAGCAAAGATGGAAGCTACTTCGCCTCGGTGGGCCGCTTCCGCCAAGAGGGTATCATTGCTCCGAGCCGCTCGAATTTTGAGCGTATTACCGCGCGCCTCAACACCACCAACAAGGTGCACCAGGCAATCACCGTGGGTATGAGCACCGCATTCACGCACAATACGAGCCAGTCGGTCGCTGAGAACACGGAGTTTGGTTCTCCGCTTGGACGTGCGTTGAACATGGACCCGATCACCCCGGTCTACGAAACCAATCCGCTCGCGCTGAGCGGCGCACCCTACACGGTGAACGGCGTGCTTCGCCCCAACCTCGTGCGCGACCAGGGGGGCATTTACGCGATTTCGAACCGCGTTACCTCTGAAGTCGTCAACCCGCTTGCGGCGCTACTGACGAACACCAACGTGGGTTGGTCCGACAAGATTGTGCACCAGTCCTATGCCAACGTCGACCTCGGCGGCGGATTCTCAGCCCGCACCAGCATGGGTATCGACCTCGCCTTTTACGGGGGCAACGGATTCATTCCGTCGTACTACCTCAACGCGACTAACTTCTTGGACACCAACTTGGTGACGCAGAGCTTCAACCGCGCCTTTTCGTGGATGTGGGACAACACGGTCTCGTACACCAAAGACTTTGGCGCCCACCACATCGATGCGGTTGCGGGCCACTCGGCCCAGGCCGTCAACGGAAGCTACATCGGCGGTAGCAAGCGTGATGTTCCGACCGACGACTTTGGCTTTGCCACCATCAGCTACGCCCGAAACGCGGAATCTGAGCGCGTGTACGGCGGAAAGTGGGAGCGCTACGCCATCGAGTCCTACTTCGGACGCGTCAACTACGACTACGACGACCGCTACCTCGCGACGGTGATTTTGCGCGCCGACGCATCGAGCCGATTCGGACCCAACTTCCGTTGGGGCTACTTCCCCTCGATCTCGACGGGTTGGAACCTTCACAAGGAATCGTGGTGGTCTTCGAAGCTCATTTCGAGCATGAAGATCCGCGCCGGATACGGTATGAGTGGCAACGACGCCGCCGGTTCACTGGAGTACGCTGCGACCATTTCTGGCGGACGCAACTACAGCTTTGGCTACAACGAATTCATGCAGAACGGAACCTCTCCGAGCCAAATCGCCAACCCCGACCTGCGTTGGGAGCGTGTGGGCCAGGCCAACCTCGGAGCTGACCTGCGTTGGGGCAAGTACCTCTACACCAACCTCGACCTGTACCACCGCGCAACGTACGACATGAAGACGCGTCCGGTGCTACCTGACTACGTGGGCAACGACGCCCCGACGGCAAACGTAGGGCAGATGCGCAATATGGGAATTGACTTTGAAGCGGGCTACGAGCGCAACTTCAGTCCGACCAAGAGCATCCGTCTGGGCGGCAACGTGAGCTACGTCCAAAACGAAGTGGTGTTCTTAGGTAACGAAGAGGGCTACCTCCCTGGCCAACGCTGGGGTCCGCAAGGCCTTGAAATCACGCGCATTCAAGAAGGCTTGCCCATTGGTTACTTCTTTGGATTCATGACCGACGGAGTGTTTCAAAATTCGGCCGACGTTGCCGGATACGTCAACAACGAAGGAGGTCTGCTGCAACCTGACGCAGTGGCCGGTGACTTCCGATTTGTGGACGTGAATGGCGACGGGGCCATCGACGCCGACGACCGCACCTTCATCGGTAATCCGACTCCAGACTGGACGTTTGGCGCTACCCTTAACGCTCGCTGGGGCGGATGGGATGCCGTTGTATTCCTTCAGGGCGTCGTGGGCAACCAAATATTTAATGCGACGCGCCGCTACGACCTTCCGACCGCCAACCTGAACGGTGCTGCGTTGGACCGCTGGACCGGCGAAGGCAGCAGCGACCTCTACCCACGCCTCACCGCGTTGGACAAGAACTTCAACTTCGCGCGCAGCTCCAACTTCTATGTTGAGGACGGAAGCTTCGCCCGCATCAAGACTGCCCAGCTGGGCTACACCCTGCCTGAAGCGCTGGCCGCCAAGGTGGGATTGAAGCGCACGCGCATCTACTACTCAGGCACCAACTTGCTGACCCTGACCAACTACAAGGGCTTTGATCCCGAAATCGGAAACGGTTTTGGCGTCGACCGCGGAATCTACCCGCAGGCCCGCATGCACTCTATTGGATTCTCAACTTCTCTGAACTAATGAAGACGATTCACCTCTCCCTCCTCGCGGCCGGCGCCCTCGCTGTGGCCAGCTGCGGCAAAGACTTCTTGAACGTCGACCCCATTGGCCGCGAACTCGAACTCAACTACTACCAGAACCCCGGACAAGCCTACGAAGCGCTTGTCAGCGTGTACGACGTACTGCAGTGGAACGACCAAAACGGGTTCTCGATCATGTACCTGCTTCAGAC
>DMDX01000144.1:1634-4538 GCA_003451355.1 Cryomorphaceae bacterium | reverse complement strand
GCGGGATTCTGGCGCAAGAACTACCGGGGTATTTACCGTGCGAACCTCTTTTTGGAGAAGATTGACGGTGTTCCGGGCACCACGAATGAGTTTGTGCAGCGCACGACCGCCGAGGCCAAGTTCCTTCGTGCCTTTTACTACATGGACTTGCTTCGTTTGTTTGGTTCGGTTCCGCTGATTACCAAAACACTGAGCCCACAGGAGTACTACGAAATCACGATGGCGACACCCGAGGAGATTTTTGCCCAAGTTGAAGCCGACCTGCTCGCCGCGATCCCCAATCTTCCTCTTGAGGTGGGTGCTTCTGAAAAGGGTCGCGCCACACAAGGTGCCGCAAAGGCCTTGCTCGCCCGCGGATACCTCTACATGAACACCAACATGGCTGACGCCGCGCAGCTCTGCGAAGAGGTAATTCAATCGGGAGTCTTCACTCTGACCCCTAATTTCGCCGACATCTTTACCCGCGCCAACGAGCACGGTCCCGAGAGCGTATTTGAAATCGCGTACTCAGAGAACTCTACGGTGGGCTGGGAAGTCTTCGGTTCAGGCTACGGCGAGGGCAACGTGGGCGTCCAGATGTGCGGAATGCGCGACTACAGCGGCCCTGAGTACTCGACCGGATGGGGCTTTGCGCCAATCAGCCAAGAGCTCTACGACGCGATGGCCGGGGACACCCGCCGTGCGCACACCATCATTGTCGGTGATTCCATTGCCGGCGGAACCTACACCCCAGGCTATCAGAACACGGGGTACTTTGTGAAGAAGTACGCTCCGCGCCAGTCTGGATTGTCGGCAGACGGCGAGCCCGCGCTCAACTGGGGCAACAACGTACGCGTGATTCGCTATTCGGACGTGCTTCTGATGGCCGCCGAAGCCTTGGCGCGCAGCGGCGGAAGCGAGGCCACGGCCCGCGGATACGTCAACCAAGTGCGCCAGCGGGTGAGCATGCAACCTATCCAAGAGAGCGGTTCCGCACTCTTGGAGGCCATCGCCCACGAGCGCCGCATGGAACTCGCGACCGAAGGACACCGCTTCTTTGACCTCGTGCGCACTGGCAAAGCCTCTGAAGTGCTCAGCGCAAAAGGGTTTGTCGCCAACAAGCACGAATGGCTGCCCGTCCCCCAAACTGAACTCGACGCCGCCCAAGGCGCCCTCACTCAAAATCCGAACTACTAATGAAGTTTTTAGCTCCAATTTTCGCCGCGGTGGGCCTGATGGCCGCCGTAGCCTGCGAACCCTACGAGGCCAAGAAGTCTGAGTTGGGCGACCTGCCAACCGCGTCGTTCACGGTGACCATGGTGGATTCCAACACCGTACAACTCACGAGCACCGCCACTGGCGATCCCTTTATGTACAACTGGGAGGTCTCGAACGGAACCCTCGCCGAGGGGGCCGAAGCAACGATCACGATTTCGCGCGCCGGAACCTACACGGTCAAGCACTACGTCTTTAACCAAGGCGGAATGGCCGTGGATTCCGCACAAGTGGTGATTTCGCGCGACGCCGCGCCACCCTGCACTGGACTTGTGGAATTCATGACGAGCTGCACCGAGCGCACGTGGACGCTTGCACCGATTGCGGGTTCGCTTTGGGTAGGACCACCCGACGCCAGCGAAACGTGGTGGGCCATTGGCGCCACTGCGGCCACCGACCGCCCCTGCGCCTACAACGACGAGTGGGTTTTTAAAGCCGACGGAAGCGTGGTCTACGACACCAAAGGCGACATCTGGGCCGAAACCTACATGGGCGTTGCGGCCGACGGCTGCTTCCCCGAGAGCGTCCTGACTGGAGCTCAGGCCGCATGGGGTAGCGGAACGCACGCGTTCACCCTGATGCCTGCCACGGCAACGGCTCCGGACCAGCTGAAGATGGAAGGTCTCGGCGCCTTCATCGGGATACCCAAGGCCGCCAACGGTGGCCAGGTGGTCAGCCCCATCAATTCCATCACCTACGACATTCTGTGGACCGACGAGGACGCCAACGGCGTTCGCAGTATGGAAATCGAGGTGAACTGGGGCACTGGGCTTTGGCGCTACACCTTGCAGTCAGTGAACTAATGCGGAACCTACTACTTTGGAGCACCGCGCTCACGCTGATGTCGTGCCGAACCGCTGAGGTTCCGGTGCTGGTCGGTGAAGACCTTCGCATTGCTGAGGGGGATGCCGACCGCGAGGTGGTGTTCCCGGTGCACTTGGATGCGCCCGCTCCGCGGGCCGCGTCCATCAAGGTGGAACTCGTCGGCCAAACATCGACGTCCGGAGAGGATTTTGTCCCCATGTCGAGCACGCTGAGCTGGTCCAAGGGCGAGCAAGACGCTGAAGTGCGCTTCACCGTCAAAGGCGACACCGACTACGAGGACGACGAGACGCTATGGGTTGCTTTTTCGCAGCCTTCTGAGGTGCTGCTTCCGAATCCGTTTTATACGGTTACGCTCGAAAACGACGACCCGTACAGTGGCAACGACAGCGGATACGTCACCCCGACGAGCTACCCCGGCTACGCGCTGGTGTGGAACGAGGAGTTTGACGGAACCTCGCTCAATTCCGCCCACTGGAACTACGAGACCGGCGGCCACGGTTGGGGCAACAACGAGCTGCAGAAATACCGCAACGACCCCAGCAACATCCGCGTCGAGAACGGTCGAATGATCATCACTGCCCGCAAGGAGCAGTTTGGAGGTTCGGAGTACACCTCAGCACGCCTGACGACCCAGGGCAAAAAGGAGTTTCAGTTCGGACGCATTGACATCCGCGCCAAGCTTCCCAAGGGCCAAGGAATTTGGCCCGCGCTGTGGATGCTCGGATCCAACATCAGCACCGTGGGCTGGCCCGCATGCGGCGAAACCGACATCATGGAACTCATCGGCCACGAGCCCCACAAGGTGCACGGCACGACGCACTGGGG
>DMDX01000144.1:0-1545 GCA_003451355.1 Cryomorphaceae bacterium | reverse complement strand
GTACAAGTACCTACCGCACTGGTACCTACACCCTGCAGCAGGGCGATTTCTCAGACGCCTACCATGTGTTCAGCATCATTTGGGTTCAGGACAACATCAAATTTTATGTGGACGACCAGCTCTACCACACGGTGAGTGTGAGCCACGTGAGTCCTGCAACCTACCGCCACAATGCGCCATTTTTCTTCATCGCCAACGTTGCGGTGGGCGGAAACTGGCCCGGGTCTCCCGACGCCACGACGGTATTCCCGCAATCGATGTACGTGGACTACATCCGCGTGTTTCAATAACTACCATTCCTTTTTAATCACTTAACTCAACTATGAAAAAACTCCTTACTCTAAGTGCGCTGGTGATGGCTTTTGCCGGATTCGCGCAAAAGCAGGTCACGTTCATCGTGGACATGCGCGGCTACACGGGCGCGTCGTACAGCGGCGTATTCGTCAATGGCGACTACAACAGCTGGTGCGGAACCTGCAACCCAATGACCGACCCCGAGAACGATTCGGTATGGACCGTAACACTGCCTCTTACCCAAGACTCGATCGAGTACAAGTTTACCCTTGACGGCTGGGTCGGACAAGAGAACCTCACCGCAGGTTCTGCGTGCACCAAGACCACTGGAGCCTTCACCAACCGTTTTGCTGAGCTTCAAGGTGACACCATCCTGACCGGTGTGTGCTGGCAGTCGTGTGCGAGCTGCACAGGCGTATTCTACGCAACGTGGCAGGTGAACATGGCCAACGTTACCGTCAACACCAACGGTGTCTACGTGGCGGGCGGAGCCGGCATGGGCGCCCCTGGCGACCATCCGATGGCGATGATCCCAGGTACTGCGCGCTACACCAAGACGTTGCGCAAGCCTTCAGGTTGGGCCTCTGACTTCACCTTCTTGAATGGAAACTGCCCAAGCTGGGGTTGTATGGAGAACCTTGCGGGTAAGCCCTGCGCGGTTGGTCAATTCAACGTCCGCGGTATGAGCGCACTGACCAGCGACTTCCGCCTTCGTACCTGCTTCGGCGAGTGCACTACCGACGGAAGCTGCCCTGCCCCTGCGACTACGCAGAACATCACCTTCCAGGTTGATATGACCGGCCTCACCGGCACGTTCACCAACCTGTACGTGAGCGGCTGGTTCAACAACTGGAGCGGCAACGCCAACGAGCTTTTGGACGCCGACGGCGACATGGTCTACTCTGCTACGATTCCGTTGCTTTCAGGCCAGTGGCCATACAAGTTCTCAATGGACAACTGGGCCAGCAGCGAGCAGCTCGACTCAACTACGAGCGACTCAACCTGCACCCTGACGACCGGTGGATTCACCAACCGCATTCTTCAGAGCGTTTCAGGTCAGAACGACAGCCTTGACGTCGTGTGCTACGCTTCATGCCTTGCATGTGGCGCTGACGCTTCGGTTGCCGAGGGTATGATTTCTGCCCGTGTATTCCCGAACCCTGCTCAAGGCTACTTCGTCGTAGAAAACACGACAGCTGAAGCCATCCGCGTTGAGGTTTCGACCTTAACCGGCCAAGTGGTTCGCGTTGC